>JBBQVY010000061.1:0-22576 GCA_038211085.1 Chitinophagales bacterium
GTCTATGGGTAAATAGCCATGAAACTGAAAGTGCTGTCCGTTCATTCCACTTGCCATTAATGCCAGCAAAATAGAGCTTGGTCCCACAAAAGGTTTTACGATAATATCCATTTGCTGTGCTGCCTGTACTAAAACCTGCCCCGGATCGGCAATGCCGGGGCAACCCGCTTCACTAATGATGGCTATGTTGTTTCCCTCCTTCAATAATTTTAAAAACTGTTGTTGAACTACTGCTTCGGCCTTGTGTATGGCAAACCATTGGTAATCGTCAATTATCATTTCGCGCCAAATACTTTTGAGGTATCTGCGGGCCGACCGCTCATTCTCTACAAAAAACGCATGGCATCCTTTTATTGCTGGCAACACATAAGCCGGGATGGTATCCGGTGCATCAGCATGTAGAAAAGTTGGGATGAGATAGACGGCGCCGGGCATAATGAGGGTTTGGATTTATAAAAGCGATCGAAGGTAGTGGTAATGACCAGATTGTAAAAGCCATTAACAGTGTACATGATAAAGTTTACCAGCCTTCATAAACACTAAATAGGTTTTTGTATAGTTAAGAAAAGTCGCCCATCAAAATACATTCAAACAAAGATCGATAGTAGTGGAATCGAAGGCATAAACATTTTCCGGAATTTTCAATTCGAATTCCGTTTCGCTGTTTATACATTGCCTCGCGGTAGCAATCATTTTTAGGCAAAGGTTTCATAAATCTGGCTATTTCTGAATTCATTAGCCCTCGCTAAATTAGAGCGGGAAACATTTTTTCCAAGACCTAAATGATAATATTTTGTGGAATGAGCACCAATGCTTACTAGCAGATCCCTCAAACTTTAACGGCCACTTAATTGGCCAAATATCATGCGAATCATCTGATTCCAACTCGAAAAATGTTTTGCCCTTTTGTTGCCATTGAAATTGTTTTACACAATGGTCAAATATTCGGGCCGGCATGAAAGTGACTATTGGGCAAATAAGTAATTAAATTGATTCGGCCGTATAATAGCCGAAAAAAAGGAAGGTGATTTCAAATCATCACTGCCCTTTATTACCGCGTAACCCTTAACTATCAAGAATTTCGAAGAACTTTAATGCTATTTACCAGACACTACTGTCTCTACTTCACTGTTTTTTATAAATGGTTTGCTGTACCAGCTTCCCTATCCTTTAAACCAGGTCTCAAAAATATATTATTACAAGTACTGTTAGCCGCTGGTTTGCTTCATGGGTTGTTATAGCAATTATGTAAACAAATGAACAGAAGCAGTTAGTTTGAATTAACCAGCAAATCAAATAAGGCGCATGCAATTGCAAATCTTTGAAGCACAAGGTATTTTTTTAAAACTAATTGAAAGGGCAGTATAAATATTAAACCCGCGAACAATGGTTCCTCTAAACCTATGACGGACAATTATTATTTTCTACCTTACCTGTAAACCTTTTGTTATGAAACATATCGTACTTGGCGCTTTGCTTATCCTGTTCGGTTTTATAATTCCCAACAAATTGCTATCTCAAGCTGTAAAATGCGGCTTGCCTCTGCTAAGTTCTAAAGCAGCTTTGCTTCACAATGGCAAGATGGCAAGAGGCACCGGTGCAGATAGCTTGTATACAATACCGGTTGTCGTACATGTGATCCATACCGGGGGTGTAGTTGGCTCCGCTGATAATCCTTCTGACAGCCTGATAAAAGCTATGATAAATAACCTAAACAAGGCCTGGCGAAAAAACGGCGCTGTTTATGGTGGCGTTGATATGAAAATTCAATTTGCATTGGCAACCAAAGCGCCGACATGTGCAGCAACTACAGGCATTAACCGGGTTGACGGAAGCAGTTTGCCTAATTATACTACGGGTGGAATTACCAATTATAATAATCCTGCAAGCACACCGGAGGCTGACGTTAAAAGTTTGAGCCGCTGGCCCAATACCGACTACATTAATATCTGGATTGTAAATAAAATAAATGGCGATGCCTTTTCGCCGGGGGGTTATGCTTATTTCCCCGAGCTTAACTCAGCAACTACTGATGGCATGGTGCTGCAGGCAAGCGTAGTTGATGGAACCAATAAGACTATTGTTCACGAAATGGGGCATGTGTTTTCTTTGCTGCACACTTTTGCAGATGGTGGCAACGAAACCACCTGTGCTACTAACACCGACTGTGCAACGCAAGGCGATTTGATTTGCGACACAGAACCCGTAGTTTTTGCAACTTCGTGTACGGCTACTTCAAACAGTTGTACAGGCAATCCATTTGTTGTGGTTGACGTACCGCACAATTACACTGTTTTAAACAATTACATGGGTTATTCTGATTGTCAATGGATGTTTACAGCACAACAAAAGGTAAGGGTACGTAATGCATTGTTTGCCTTTAGGCATGGGTTGATAAGTTCGGGTGGTTTGGGTGCGCCTGAGTCATTATCTCCAGCCGTTGCCTGTACGCCCACAGCCAGTTTTGGTTTATCTCCTTTCTATGGCGTGCAACAAGTAGATTTTAATACGCTGAATGTTTATTCAAATTCAAGCCATGCAGATGGCAGCCGTTATATTGATCGTACCTGTAATCAATTTACCACAGTAATTAAGGGGCAAACTTATCCGCTGACAATAACAGGTAGCTATGAGAACCTCCACATCATAAAAGCTTTTATTGATTATAATAACGACGGAGATTTTAATGATACAGGTGAAAGTCTGTTTACCGGCAATAACGGAATTGTAACAACATCTGTAATCATCCCGTTAACAGGAGTTGTTACAAACGTACCGTTGCGTTTAAGGATAGTAGCGGATAACCCTAACGGTGCAGATCCCACAACTTGCCAGCTCGCTGGAACATCAGCCGAAGGGGCAGGCCAGATTGAAGATTATGCCGTGGTGATTTTACCCGTAGAAATTGTATCCCTCAGTTCAGGCAATTGGAATACACCTGCAACATGGTCGTGCAATTGCGTGCCCCAGAATAATGACCGGGTAAAAATAAATGCTACCCATGTTATCACTGTTACGGCAACCACTTCTGTATATGATCTTACCTTAAATGGAGGGGCAACTATTACCATCGGTGCCAGCAATATTTTACATCTTACAAATACACTACTAAATAATGGAACCATAACCGGCGCAGGAAGTTTGGACATGAATGGAACCAATGCACAGGCAATTAGTGGGGCGGGAAGGATTGCAAGTATTACTATCAATAATAGCCTTGGGGTAACCATAGCAACTGGCACTGGCAATGTACAAACAGTAACCGGCATATTAACTGTTACCAGCGGGGTGTTAACCACAAGTAGCAACCTGGTATTAGAATCCACCTCAACCAACACAGCAAGCATAGGGCAAGGCAGTAGTGCAGGTGGTTATATTACGGGGGAAGTTACCGTTGAACGCTATATTCCTGCAACGGGTTTCCGGGCTTATCGTACTCTTTCTTCTTCGGTAAATTCCACAGGCAGCATAAAAGCCAATTGGCAGGAAGGTGCAAGCAATCCCGATCAAACAACCAATAATAATGGATTAACGGGCAATGGTTTTGGTACGCATATTACCGGTAGTGATGCAGATGCTGTTAATGGGCTTGATCCTACCCAAAATGGCTTTCGTTCATTGTACACTTATAATGGTGCAACTTATGACCCGGTTACCAGCACAACCGCATCTGGGCTTGATGCTAAAACCGGATACTTGTTATTTGTTCGCGGCGACCGCAGCAACATAAGTCGTCTGAATGCAAATTCTTCAGGCAATACCACTTTAAGGGCAACTGGTACCCTTTTAACCGGCAGTCAATCCTATACATTAAACGGAGACAATAAGTTTACACTGGTAACTAATCCATACGCCTCTTCAATTGGATGGGATAAAATTAACCCAACATCGGCGCCTATTGCAGGTATCAGCAATGCATATACTTACGTTGATCCGAATATTGGTTTGCAGGGAGGTTATGTTACTGTAACAAATGCAGGAGTCCGCAGTCCGGATGTTTCACAGGCCGACGGTACCGTTAATATACAATCGGGCCAGTCATTCTTTGTAAAGGGCACTACAACAGGTGCAGCAACATCACTTACTATTACCGAAGCCCACAAATCGATAACCAACAATGTAAATGTTTTCCGTACCGGCAGCCAGGAACAAATGGGTATTGCTTTGTATTTTAACCTGGACGGTGCACAAAGAGTAGCAGATGGTGTAAAAATCTTGTTCAATAACAATTACGCAGCCGAGGTAGATGCCAATGATGCCGAGCAGATCACCAATTTTGATGAAGACCTTTCCATCATTAGAAGTGGCAAGTATTTGTCAATTGAAGGTCGTCCGCTGATTGACCAGTACGATACCATCTTTTTGAACATGACCAATATAGGGCAGAAGGAGTACACGTTCGGGTTCAACCCGGCTAGCTTTAATGCCCCCGGCCTGCTGGCATATTTACAGGATAATTTCCTCAATAGCGAAACACCCATTAGCCTTACCGACGTAACGGTGGTACCTTTTACCGTTACTGCCATTGCAGCTTCTTCAGCCACCGACCGCTTTAGGGTTGTTTTTAGAAACATAACTATACTGCCGGTAAACTTTACTTTGGTAAAAGCTTTTGAAAAAGGCATAGCCGTACAGGTTGAATGGAACATAGGTAATGAAAGCAGTTTAAAGCATTATGAGATAGAAAAGTCAACCAATGGCCGCACCTTTAGCAAAGTTGGTATGCAATCAAAACGCAGCCAGTTAAGTGTTGAAAATTATGCCTGGTTAGATGCCACGCCCAACAACGGCAACAATTACTACCGCATAAAAGCCATTGAGCAAAACGGCCAGTACAAATACAGCCAGGTAGTAAATGTTAGGACTGGTAAGGGCAGTAGTACTATTACCATCTACCCAAATCCAGTTAAAGAAAATCAGGCAACGTTGCAATTTATCAATCAGCAGAAAGGAAGGTTTACAATTACGTTGACCAATCAACCTGGCCAGGTAGTCTCAGGTACTTATATCATTCACCCCGGTGGTTCGGCAAGCCAAAGCCTGCCATTCCAAAATTTAGCCACGGGTTTATATCTTCTTAAACTAACAGACGAAAAAGGAAAGTCCACTGTACTCAAACTTATAAAATAGATGAACATCGATAAATATTTCAAGATGAGCGGAATGAGAAGGTGTGTTTGATATTTCGTGAAGGATAGTTTAACTGTTGTGCAAGTGTGCGAGCTAAGCCCGTGCAGGTATGGACGGGCAAAGATGATGTTGGGATACAAAAGAACCGGACAAAATTATCTTGAATTTATGCTTCAGTCAACACCCTTTTCTTCATAGGGTACAAGCTTAATGTTGCCGCTATAACGGCATAAGCCGGCGCTAAGATCCAGCCGACAATAGGTACCAAATGCATAAGGTAGAAAAGCATACCGTTGCCAATGGCCAGGCCTTTACGGGCTCCAATAAAACGGATGCTTTCTGCCACTGAAAGTTTATTGCGTTCGCTGCTGTAGTCGAGCATAGAAAAGCCGTAATAGTAACACTCAATCAATACCGCAAACACCGGGGTAACCCACCCAACCAATGGTATTATGGACAGTAGTAAAATTGATACCGTATACACAGTTTGCCAGAGTGTATTACGGATGGCAATACCTATGCCGCGTATGATGTCGGTAAAAAGTTGTTTAAAGCTGAAGGGAAAATCTTTGCCTTCGATAATTGCCTCAGTTTTTTCGCTCAGGTAAGCAAATATTGGGGAGCCGATTATTAACCACAAGTATTTAAATAGAGAGAAATAGAACAGCATTAAGATGAGCCACAACATCATCCCCGCAAGGGTAAAAAAGAAACCAAGTATGCGACTGCGCATGCTAATGACCCATTCGTTCAGGTGTGTTTTGATCAATAAAAAATCTATTACACTGGTAGCGCTCTTACCAAAAAAATACATGCTTACACAAAACAATAACATGTAAATAATTCCGGGGATGATGATCCACTTCCACAGGTTATGGCGGCGGATAAATTGATGTGCCTGTCCATAAGCCTGTATAGCGGTAACAATATCTTTAAGCAATAGAGGGTTAATTTTGTTGCATAAATGTAAAGGTTCTCCATTTAAAAATCTAACAATACGTAATGGTGGAAGTGTATGTAAAAGACTATCAAAAATTGCCCTTGCAGTTTTACGAACGAAGTGATGTTGCCCTGGTAGCAAAGGAACTATTGGGAAAAGTTTTGGTAACAAACTTTAATACTATTGTTACGGCCGGAAGGATTGTTGAAACAGAAGCATACAATGGTATTGTTGATAAAGCTTCTCATGCATACAACAATCGAAGAACCAATAGAACTGAAATAATGTTTGGACATGGTGGGGTTGCTTACGTGTATTTATGTTATGGCATACATCACTTGTTTAATGTAGTAACCAACCTGCAGAATGTACCACATGCAGTGCTTGTAAGAGCAGTTGAGCCGGTAGCAGGAGTGCCATTTATGTTAGAGAGAACCGGTAAACTTTCAGCCGGTTCTGATTTGACACGTGGGCCGGGCAATGTATCAAAAGCGCTGGGTATATCAGTTAAAAATACCGGTAGCAGTTTGTTAGGGGAAGAAATATTTATAGCTGATGATGTATATAAAATTGACCGAAAGGATATAATGGTGAGCGCAAGGATTGGAGTTGACTATGCAGCAGAAGATGCCCTGTTGCCTTACCGGTTTAGCCTGAGAGATAATAAATATGTTAGTGGAAAGAGGATAAAAGATCAGGCATTTAAATAAAAAAGTAAGCCTGGTTACTTCAAACCAACAATAGTAAATTCATAAATCGTTTTGGCTGCATTTTCAGAGGCATGTCCCCCCTGTGAAAGTAAGACTGCTAATTCAGCATAGTCTTTTTTAAGTTGTGAGCGACGGGCTTCGTTATACAACAGGGCTTTTAATTCAGTTATGCAATTCTCTATAGTTAATTCATCCTGTATCAGCTCCTTTACTATAGGCTTATCCATAATGAGGTTTACCAGCGATATGTATTTTATTTTAATTACCCGTTTTGCTATCGCATACGATATGGGGTTTCCTTTATAACAGACAACTTCGGGCACACCAAATAATGCGGTCTCAAGTGTAGCAGTGCCACTGGTAACCAGAGCCGCACTAGCCTGGTGTAACAACTGGTAAGTTTGGTTGCTAACCAGAGAAACATTACTAAAGGGTAGCATAAAAGGAGTGTAAAAGTCAGCAGTTAAGCCAGGGGCTTTTGCTACTATGAACTGGTATTCGGGAAAGCTTTTTGTAACGCCCAGCATTATGGGAAGCTTTTTATTGATCTCCTGTTTTCGGCTGCCGGGTAGCAGGGCAATGATCTTCTTCTCAGTTTCAATTACCTTATGCAAGGTGCTTTTATATCTTTCTATAACTTCGACCAAAGGGTGGCCAACATATTCAACATCGTAATCAAATTTTCGGTAATACGCTTTTTCGAAAGGCAGAATTACGAGCATTACATCAACCGTTTTTTTTATAGTATGAACCCGCTTTTCTTTCCATGCCCATACTTGTGGCGAAATGTAATAAACCACTCTGTAATTTTTCTCCTTAGCCCATTCTGCAATTTTTATATTGAAACCCGGATAATCTATCAATACAATAACGTCAGGGCTAAAACCTTCAATATCTGTTTTACAAAACGACAGATTTTTTAGGATGGTGGGCAGATTTTTGACCACCTCGATAAATCCCATGAATGCGAGGTCTTTGTAATGTTTTACAAGAGTACCTCCCTCGGCTTGCATTAAATCGCCACCCCAGCAACGAATGTTTGCTTGAGGATCTAATTTTTTCAACTGGTAAATAAGGTTACTTCCATGCAAATCGCCGCTAGCTTCGCCTGCTAACATGTAATACTTCATAACTGCTCAAAATTAGCATATGACCAACGAAACTTTGGGGTAAAAATCAAATCAACACATAGAGGGATTGCCATATTGTATTTGATAAAAACTGGAAAATCAACTGATCATTGACCGTTTCATTTTACGATTTTGTATAGCAAAGCAAGAATGGCATAAATACAGGTAGCAGCAAAAATTCCCTTTGCTGTTTTATCTTTTTGCGTATTGATATAATAAGTAAACACCACAGCATTTGCTATCAGGGATATACTTACAATGCCCGTAAGCAAAGCCTTTTGGGCAAACATTACCGAAAAAAATTCTTTAAGCGTAAACATCCTGAACTGGACGAAGTAGTATATGAACATGCCGGCAACAGGAGCTAAAAATCCTAAAGCAAGTCCCAGGGGCAGGCTATCTCTTTTTAACATCAAACTAAAATTTTAAAGACTTTTCAAGTTTCTCTTTCAACTTGTAATGGGTAAGGTCAAACTGTATAGGCACTACACTTACATAATCATGATTTAAAGCCCAAACATCCGTATCACGTCCGCGATCAAAATTTACAAACTCACCGGTAAGCCAGTAGTATTTACGGCCGTGGGGGTCAAGCCTTTCATCAAAATCTTCAACGTATTTAGCATAAGCCTGGCGGCAAACTTTTACACCTTTTATCAATTCAGCATCTATTGCAGGCACATTTACATTCAGGCATAGGTGCTTATCTATGCTCGTGGTGTTAAGTATTTGATCAACCAGCAAAGCTGCATATTTTTTAGCGCCGGAAAAGTCTGCTTCAATACTATAATCAAGTAATGAGAAACCTATACTTGGAATACTTTCAATACTGGCTTCAACAGCAGCACTCATGGTACCAGAATAGATAACATTAATTGAATGATTGGCACCATGGTTTACACCACTCAGGCAAATATCAGGTTTGCGGTGGAGTATTTTATCAACTGAAAGTTTTACACAATCAACGGGTGTGCCACTACATTGCCAGGCTTCAATATCACCAAAATTATGAGCCGAAACCAGGCGTAGGGGATGACCTATTGTAATAGCATGACCCATACCACTCTGTGGTTTATCGGGGGCTACCACTACCACTTTACCCAGGTGTTTTACAGCATCAACCAATGCAGCCAGGCCGGGGGCTGTAATGCCATCATCGTTCGTAATTAATATTATCGGTTCTTCTTTTTTTGCCTTGGTAACTTTTGCCATATTTTTTAATAACGTGTAAAAATGCTATTAAAATACCTGCAATAAAAAAATTATTTGCAAAACTAAAATGTTTAGTATTTTTGAAACTAAACAAATTAGTACCACCATGACGCAGGCCGGTAAAAATTTAAAATACCTTCGTAAATTAAGAGGTTGGACACAGGAAGAATTTGCAGCCAAACTTAAAATTAAGCGGTCCTTATTAGGCGCTTATGAAGAAGAGCGGGCAGAGCCGAGAATTGAAGTATTGGAGATTGTGAGTGGCATTTTTAAAATAACCCTCGACGAACTTTTATTAAAAGATGTAAGCGCTGCAAAGGGAACCACTTATCTGGAAAAGAGGCGCCAACTAAAGATGGCCTCTACGGTAGCAGAAATTCAATTTGTGCCGATGAAAGCAGCCGCCGGTTACCTGGCCGGTTATGCTGATCCTGAATTTGTTGATGAGTTGAATACGTTTACATTGCCTATGATGGAAGCAGGCAATTACAGGGCATTTGAAATTATAGGAGATAGTATGTTACCTACTCAAAGTGGTTCGGTAATAGTAGGAGAAAAACTGGAAGATTTAGAAAATGTGAAGACCAGCAACACATACATTGTCATTTCAAAAAATGAAGGAATTGTTTATAAAAGGGTACTGAAAAATAATCGTGGTAAAAGTAAAGTGACCCTTGTTAGTGACAACCCCGTGTATGAACCTTACCAGGTAAATATGGAGGATATTCTGGAAATATGGCAGGCTAAAACCATAATATCCAAGGCGAATGTGCAGCAACGATGGGATGTAAATCAACTGGCAAACCTGGTTAACAATCTGCAGGACCAGGTAAGTACTTTAAAAAAGAAATTGAATTAGCTTTCTTACTATGGGGGTTAGAAAAGTAACGGCAGGGGCGACCCTGCTTTTTGCTTTTTATGAATGTTTATTGAAGGAAGATGATTTATTATTAACCGTATAGAATTAGGTATTTCATTAGCAAAGCTTGCAAAAACCCACATCAAAGCTCAAGCCGCTTGGCTTCGTTATTGAAATAAGACTCCACCCGCTTGTTTCCGAAACTGCTTCGCAAAGTTTCGGTTCCGATTATCGGAACGCTCGGCACCCAACCGGCTGATGTCCTATTTCAACAACTGGTGGAAGGTGTGAATATTTCTTGAAGAAGTTTGCGCATTAATCACCTAATTCTATAACCTTACTACCAAGGATAGTGTTCGTATAAATCAAAAGCAGTTTTAAAAGTATTGCAGTGAGCTTCCACAATCGTTTTTACATCCGGCGAATAGCCGCCACCTAACGAAATGGCACAGGGGATATGGGCTTTTCTTAAGTGTTCCAAAACTACCCGATCCCTTTGCAAACAGCCCTCTATAGTTATGTTGAGTTTACCAAATTTATCAGTTGACAATACATCAACCCCGGCAAGATAAAAAGCAAAGTCCGGTTGCTCTTCAGCAAGAAGCCTGGGTAGTGTTTTGGATAAAATTGTCAAATATTCCTCATCGCTTATGCCGTCTGACAAAGGAATGTCAAGGTCTGATTGTTCTTTATGAAATGGATAGTTGTGACCTCCATGCATACTGAAAGTAAACACCCTTGGTTCGTTCTCAAATATTTTAGCCGTGCCATTGCCCTGGTGTACATCCAGGTCTATGATAAGAATTTTTTTAGCCAATTGCTCGTGCAATAAATAATTGGCGGCAACTCCAAAATCGTTCAGCAAACAAAAGCCTTCGCCATGTTCGGCAAAGGCATGATGCGTGCCCCCGGCTACATTTAATGCAACTCCTTTTTTAATAGCACCCAGGCAACAATCAATCGTTCCCTGGGTAATAATCAATTCTCTCTCAGTTAGCCGGGGAGATTGTGGGAAACCTATCTTTCGTTGTTCTAATGCCGTCAACTCCTGAAACAACAACTTGTGCAGGTACTCCGGGGTATGGGTTAATAAAACAACATCTCGTGGGCAGGGCTTTGGTGAAAATAAATTGGCATTTGTTATAACACCTTCATGTAGCAATTGACCCGGAATCAACTCATATTTAAGCATGGGAAACCGATGACCTTCAGGTAGCGGGTGGCTATAAATGGGATCGAAAGCTATTTGTATTAATGACAAACTGATCGGAATGAAGAATGAATAGTGAATATTTAATAATTGAAATAAAAGTCCTTTAACACTTAAAATGAGTATCCTTTAGATACCACTGAAAAGTTACACATGGATTTTTTCAACTACAGCCTGACAACCGCTCCTTTTTCTCCTTTCAAAACATTGGATGGCAAAATAGCAAAAACAGAATCCCTGCGGTTTGGTTCAATTATAGCAGTCCCCGTAAACTTTCCGAAAGCAGGTAAAATTGCATACTGCTCGCCAAAGTAGAAACATGGGAATTTTAATGACTGGCGACCGCCTCCATTCATAGCCACTCCGGGGTGAATGTGGCCACTAAAATAATACTGCTCCGGTCCGGTTGGTTCGCAGGCATCGTTAATGTCGTGCACAAAACAAAACCGGTCTATCGACAAGTGCTGAATAACTTTAATTTGGTTTTGCTCGTACCATTTTTTGTTGAGGATATCGTGGTTGCCTTTTACAAGCTCAATGGCAAGCTCCCTAAAATCGGAGCGCCACCTGCTAAACAATTCCAGTTCTTTATTGGCAACGCTATGAAAAAGGTCTCCAACGATGATAAGCCTTGCTGGTTTAAAATATTGCACCTGCGACAAAAGGCGTTGCAAATCATCCTTATAAATGCTCTGTGGGACAGGAATGCCTGATTTTCGAAAATGACCGGTCTTGCCAAAATGGAGATCGGATAAAATTAACGCCTCCTGTTCTTCCCAAAAAATGCACCGTTCTGGTGAAAGCCATAATGTTTGATTGTGCCATAAAAATCGCTCAGATGCCAGCATTCCCACTTGTTTGAGGCGCAAAGATAAAGGTGCAGAGATGGGTTATCTTACTGTGTCTATAACTAAAGCAAGTTTATATTTTCATCAAGCACAAAAAGTATAAGGACTATAAACTGAAACATAAAGTGGAAGAAAAAAAGCCTTAAGCTTACAAAAGGCTATACAACATCCTAAGTTTATGAAGTCACATGATTCAAGTTAAGGCCTCCAATGGAGGCTTTAATATTTTGTAAAATTCTTCAAACTAAATATCAAATATTAATAAAGAGCAATACTGCTCAGGTGGGCTTGCGGTTATACCTTTCTTTTCATCATGTGATAGTTTAACCCATTGATGATATTATCTTTCATTTCAAAATTCTTCACATTTTTCAGGAGATGCGTCAGGGATTTATAGCCATAAGTTCTGGGGTCGAAACTCGGATCGAGTTTACGTAAATTAGAACCTATAGTAGAAACATTCACTTCATCACTTTCATTGGAAGACATATCGAAAGCCTTATTCAATAACTTAATATCAAGGAGAGGTTTCTTTCCTTTTTCAATTATTTTTTTAGCCGGCTTGCCAACTATCACTTCCGGCTCTTCAGCAACTTCTATAACCTCAAGGTTTTCAACGAATGTAAAAATCTCGCAGGATCTGACAAAGGCATTTGGTGTTTTTTTCTCACCAATCCCCATTACAAATACCCCGTCTTCACGTATGCGTTTGGCCAGTCCTGTATAATCACTATCGCTGGAAACGATACAAAATCCATCAACTTGCCCGGCATGCAAAATATCCATTGCGTCAATAATCAAGGCACTGTCCGTACTATTTTTTCCGCTGGTGTACGAGAATTTTTGAATAGGGTTAAAAGCTATGTCGTTCAGGATATTTTTCCATTTATTCATCTGCGGTGTAGTCCAGTCGCCATATATACGACGGATGGTAACCTTGCCATATTTAGAAGCTTCTTCTAAAATCAGGTCCAAAATTTTTGGTTGGGCATTATCTCCATCTACCAACAGTGCTAATTTTTTTGTTTTCTCCATAATCGTTTACAGGGCTTTAAATAGTATATAGTAATCAATAAGAGCTAATCAGTTTTACGATTATAAAATTAATGCCTGTTTTCAATGTAATTTGATTTGGTTGTCTCTAACAAGTTCATTTGAAAATACCTCATCCGGTAGGCATTCATTGCAGTATAACCCAATTTTTTAATAAGCCGATAATTGACTACTGCCCCTACCGGTGCACCTATAACCGGTACTAATTGCGCCATCTTTGCAAGGTCTATATAATCACGGTACTCCTGTTGAAAATTTCTCCAGTCAAACTGATTAATATCCGGTGGTAAACTTTTACTATGCTCCGGCCAATCTTCCAGTTTATGGTAAACTATTTGTACAGTTTGCTGGCTTGAAAAGGCCAGTTGAAAGATGAACAAGATATACAATCGTTCTTTGTAATCTTTTACATCAAAACCATACATAGCTGCAATATCAAAAAGCAATTTCATCTTTATGCCCAACAACAATGGAAAATCAGCTATACCTAGTAAAATGCCACCGGCACCTGTTATACCACCTTCTGCAGCGGCAGTTTTTTTATAAAAATTTATTCGCTCTTTAATAACTGCCTCTTTTAATTCTAACGAACCATTGACTGGTTTCTTATCAGTTATATACTCAGCCCCGAGTAACACTAGTCTCGACATTTGCTTTATAGCAACTGTTATTGCCTTGTGTACTTTTTCGGGAATAAAATTATTGAGTTTGGTTTGAACACGCTTTGCAAGCTTATTTAAAAAGGAAGGTTTGCGCAACATTTTGTGCTGCCATTTCGTTAGTTCTAAATATACCTGTTGTTCGTACTCATTCATTGATTAAGATTTGCTTATCGTTATATTTTCAAATGTAACCATAATAGAAGAAATCGATCAGGCGTCTATCCATACCCTAATGGCTTAATTTGTGGAATTTCTGCTACATTAGTAATTTCACCTCATGTTCTATAGTCCTTTTTTAATAAAATCTTAAGGGGATACAAAACACTGGTTTTTAGGAAATTCTGATTTTTTTAATGGTTTAAAATTGCTTAAGAGTCATCAGAAGGGTTACAAACGTTTGGTTTTAGTATACACGGCATTATATTTGCCTTTTAGTGGCTCTTTTAAAAAATTGAATTTACCAGTTAGAGTATAGAATATTGAAATGCTGATTTTGTGAGGAAGGGAATTTTTAAATGACTAAAATCTATTGGTTATGAACAGGATCTTTTTATTGATTTTACTTATCGCTCCTTTGTCAATGTTTGCCCAAAAGGCAGAAACTAAAAAAGAAGGTTTAAGAGGAATAGGCAGTTTTTACGCTACATGGTTTAATGGCCGTCCCACTGCAACAGGCGAAATTTTTAAACAAACTAACCTCACAGCTGCCAGTAATAATTTTAAATTTCACTCTTGGGTTAGGGTTACTAACCTTGAAAATAATAAGTCAGTTATTGTACGCATCAATGATAGAATGGCTGTAAAAAGTGCCAACAAAGGGCGGATAGTAGATATGACTAAAGCCGCGGCTCAAAAACTGGGTGTTGGTATCGGCGGACTTATAAAAGTACTTGTTGAAATTGTGCCGAAGGATGAGATCTTCTAAATAGTACCGCACGCAGCTTGATTTATTTCACGATATTCGCAAAAATTAATCGTTGAAAATAAATCAAATGTTTATGAAGAAAATACTACTAATAGTATTGCTTTTCGGAATTACTGCCTCTTACGCACAGGTGTCTGAATACAAAAAAAGACCAACTTTATCTATAAACTTTATAGGGAACGATTTCAGGTCAGCTCAACTGATAAAGCAACAATCACTTTCCACTGTTTTACGCGATAAAACTTTCAGTTCTCTCAGCCAGTTAAAATATGGTTTAGGTATAGGCTATCTACAGGGTGTTAGCAGTCATATTGATTTTATGTCAACATTGAATGCCTCTTTATTGAAGTATCCTTTTAAAAACATGCCTGCATCTACAAGCGACAAGGTTTTGCTTGAAGCTGATGCCAACGTAAATATCAAATTGCTTACTGATCGTTATACTGTAGTGCCTTACCTGACAACAGGTGTAGGAGCTTCAATGTATAGCAATACATTTGGTGCTTATATACCCTTTGGTACAGGTCTTCAATTTAATTTGGGTCAGGAATCATTCCTGTTTACCCAGGCTCAATACAGGGTTGGGATTACGGATGGTACCAATGAACATTTTGTATTTTCCCTGGGTTTTGGCGTTCCAATTACGGATAAGAAAGAAGTAATGTTACCAGTACCTCCGGCTCCAGAGCCTGTTGATACAGATGGTGATGGCATACTGGACGTAAATGACAAATGCCCAACAGTTAAGGGTGTAATTAAATATGATGGCTGCCCCGTACCCGATACGGATAACGATGGCATCAATGATGATATGGATGCCTGCCCAACTGTTGCCGGTGTTGAAAAATATAAAGGATGCCCTGTACCCGATACAGACAATGATGGAATTAACGATGATCTTGATGCTTGTCCTACTGTACCCGGATTTGCGCGGTACAAAGGTTGCCCGATACCAGACACGGATAAGGATGGTGTAAACGACGAAGAGGATGAGTGTATCAATAGGCCCGGTCCGGTTAGCAATAAAGGTTGCCCATTGCCTCCTAAGCCAGAAATCATTATTGCAGTTAACAAAGCAGCAACCCGAATTTATTTTCAAACGGGTAGTGCCAAATTGTTACCAAAAAGTTTTACCGCTTTAAACGAAGTTGTAAAGATTTTGGAAGACGACCCTACACTGGGATTAGATATAGAAGGACATACTGATAACGTAGGTAAAGACGAGTACAATCAAAAATTATCTGAAGAGAGAGCTAAATCAGTATATACTTATTTTACCGGTAAGGGAATAAGTACAGATCGTATTACTTCCAAAGGCTTTGGTGAAAGTCAGCCAAAGGCTGATAATAAAACTGCAGCAGGCAGGGCACAGAACCGCCGTGTTGTAATGCAATTGAAAACATTATAATTTATAAGTTCATAAATTTAAAAGACCTCTTGCTCTGCAGGGGGTCTTTTAAATTTAAAGGTGGCTGAAGTTTCAATCCCCAGCTTGATAATGCCAACTCTTTATAATGCGATAGATAAGATATGCGCAGCTTTAACAAGTGGCAATACCTGCCCCGCATTTGATGCGGAGATGGTTGGGAGCAATCTACAAGATAACGAAGGACTGAACGGATTGTCGCTTTTAATTTGATAAGGAGCTTCAAATAAAACCTGGCAGCCTTATCTTAAACGAGGAGCAGACTTCAACTGGTGTAAAGAGCGGTTGAAGTTATGACATTGCATAAGGCTGTATAAGAGACCCATACCTACGGTAATGTGAGAGGCGCACTCATCGCTTACAAGCGGTAAGGCCGTTTACTCAATTGTGCGTTCGTTTTTCATTTACAAACTTGTATAGTATAGCACCGGCGTTTATAAAAGTTTTTCGCTTACTGCCTTCAACATTATTCAGTGACTACTTTCACATTCTTAAACATAAATGGATTGTCACTTATCCTGAGGTCCTTACCGCTAATAGTGGTTACATTCCTGAGAATGACTTCCCTGGTTATAACGTAGGGAAACTTCTGCTGGTAAGAATCGTCCTTCATTTGTGGATTAATATTTTCAAAAATGGCTGGGCCCTTGTAATCCGCCGGATGATTTGAATCATCGATACGAAGGTTTTCAATGGTGATCCGGTAAGGCATATAACAGGTGTAGCCGAAATCATGTTGCCCTGAATTGGAACCGCCGATCAGGCTGGCACTGGTTGAGCCGCCTCCTGCAGGTATAAAAATGGAGTTGCGAATAATGAATTCTCCCTGCCAGGTACTGCCGTAATCTGAGCGCAGGTTGATGAAATTCCTTCCACGAACGGTGCTGTTCTCCACGATTAAGGTGCCACTACCAATGGCATTGATGCCCATGTGTCCCATGGTTGAATTGCGGATGCTGGCATTGGCAACTCCCATGTGGGCGTCGAACCGGGAAAAGATGCAACTGTCATAGAGCAGATTTTTGCTGTAGTTGGAACCCAGAATTCCCCAGTATGTTCTATCATAGATGTCATTTGTTTGCCTGCAGTTCACGAACGAAACATTCAGGGCACGGTTAACCGAAATGTCATAGGTGCCCATAGAAACGGGCTTCCCTGCCGAGCCAATGGTTTCGTATGTTTTGTGTCCGGTCAGCATGCTGTTCTTAACGGTTACATAGGAACAGTCACCAATAAATATGAAGCCGCCATACGGCGCACCATGGTCTCCTTCACCTTTAATATGGTGTTCCAGTCCATTAACAACAACATTGGAACGCCTTATCGAGATGTTTCTGCTATAATAAGTGTACTTCGATTCCGCCTTATTAGCAATAGTGGTAAAACGTCCTCCGATGATGTTCAACGTCTTTTCGTCAATCGGAAGAGCGGTGATTTCCGTAATATGATCGAAGTCCCAGATGATCGGAGCTTTCATATCCACCTGTCCGTTTTTATCAATTACAAAAATATCTGTTTGCGAAGTCCCATTATTTTGGTTAAGCCCAAAACGGATATAGCGTTTGATGTTGGAATCGGTGACAGCGATCAAACAGGGTCCCGGCAAAGGGATGGATCCTTGAATTTTCTGCTGATTGCGCTTAAGTGAAGAAATGCTTTCAAGTTTAAACGATTGCAACCTGGAACTGACAATAAAAACAGGTGCGTTAATATTTTGAACTTCCGTATCGTCAATGATGAAGGCCGCCGTGCCGAAATAGGTGTCGGTCCGGATAACCGCTGTGCGCTGTTTTCCTCCAATGTAGTAGGTGGCCCCATCGTCGGCTTTCACCAAAAGGTTATACTGATTAGCGAATGCATGGGCCGCAGCGATAGCGTCTATATCATCTGTTTTGCCATCGCCTTTGGCTCCAAAATCACTATAGTACACCAACCCATTGGCTTTAAATTTACGGACATCCTTTGGAGATATATTTACTTGTAATTCCCCTTTGTCATTTGTGCGTACCTGAGTTTTATTCTTTTCAGATGTTATCAATACGTTCCCGGGAGGGCCTTTGGTTTGACCTTGCGATACAACGACAAAAATTAATGAGCAGTAAAACAACAATATATATTTCATCATTAGTCCATTTTAAGAGTAAACAATTTCGAAAAAAATCTAAAAAATGAGGCACAACGGAAAAGTGCTTATGAAGTTATAGTATTTGAAAAACGTCAGGTTCAATTAACCACAAAAGCAAAATAGCGACTTATAGCTGAATGCTTAACGTCTACCACAATTTTATAAACATACTGTGTGTGCCCTGAATGATAAATATAGTTCTTAGAAATAAGAAGCCAGAGAGTGAAAGTATCTTGTGCGTGGGATTAGTTACCCGAAGCAATTAGCAAGTGGCCCCGCCGTTGGCGGGATTGTTTGGAGCGATCCACAAGACAACAAAGGACTGAACGGATTGTAGCTTTCAATTTGATAAGGAGCTTCAAATAAAACCTGGCAGCCTTATATTAAACGGGGAGCAGACTGCACCTTTGTAAAGAGCGGTTGTAATTTTGACATTCCGAACTGCCGTATACACTACCCGCCTGGCCGGTCCTGAGCGAAGCCGAAGGGTTCAGTATTGTGAGAGGCGCACCTCATCACTTATAAGCGGTGAGGCCGTCTACTCGATTGGTGGCGGTTTTAAATAATCTCCTTGTCGGTTAGCCATTTCCTTGTTACGGTCTCCAACGTTGCCTTCGGGTTTTGAAAATCATATTCATAATAAAGTCTGCTTATAAGGTCAGAATGTAACGACGTTAATGTTCTATCCTTTAAAAAAAGCAAAGGTTTGTTCATCGCCATCATATATCCAATTTCTAAAGACACGTTCGGGTTAAAATAATTGCTATTAATTCTTTCAAACAATGCAACTCCAAACGCGCAACCATGCATATATGTTTTTATATTTAAAAATAAATCGTCGGCATACCATTTATCATCTGCTCTTAATAATGTAAGCGAATTAATCTCAAAGATTTCTCTCAATATTTCAACAATTCCAGTCTGAATTTTTGTGTCTTCAAATTTCATCATCAGGAAACAGCAACTCTCACTCTTCAAGTGGTCTTTCCTAAATCTAGTTAAAGGTTCTTTTAAATCTTCATGAGGGGTTGTAAAGGGTAGTAAATAAGGATTAATAAGATCTTCTGGATAGATTGAAAATCTAATAAGTGTTTCTTCCTCGACTATTTCTTCCGTATAGTCGTCAAGCTTTGAATTTTGATAGTACTGCGGTTCTACTGAAAGAGAGCCTTTTAAATAAACAGTATTTTCAAAACATTTGAATGAGTGTTTCATCTCTTGTAAATCGATTAGCCATTCTGACGTCAGCGTTTTGAAGGGTCTAATAAAAGTCACATCATTCTTTTCTAATAAAGCCTTAAACCTTCTTAGTATTTCATGCTTACTCAAATTTTCTTTTTCCCTGTAAAATAGAAATACGGGACTTTCCTGTGGTATATCATGTGTCGGAGCTTGAATATCTAAATTCCCTAAAAAATTTACAAAGTGAAGGCTAAACATTTATTATGGAAATTTCATTTTATGGTGGTCAAAAATTGCACACAACGTTACGTCCTGCCGCCATAATGCCAAGCCGCGTGTTGGTTGCAGTTATTGAAAATCGGTGTGTTCCCCATAAAAATCAAACATCACGCCTGTGACTTTTTTCTTTTCAAACGCAGTTTTCAATCTATCGGAGATGTAGGTTTTATAAGTCAATCCCCAAATGAGGAAGATGTCGTGTTCCGGTTGAAAATTGTCTTTAAAGCAAATAGTTATGGGTACAACAAATTTCCAATCCCCGTATGTTGTGTTCTTATTTAGCTAATTAGACAACTCAATAAATTCTTCAAGGTTCTTAATCGGTTGAACTTTGCCTACTTTCTGATTGTTCTCCAACCTCTGAATATGAAATATGCTTTTATCAAAGTCAACTCTATCCACGTAGTTGTTTACCGAATGCATAAGTTTATAGTTGGAATAGTACGTATCCTTGTGTTTTACCCCTAAGTCATAGAAGTTTGTCAAGCCCATTCGGTGCTCTTCAATGATGTTTCTTACTTTGTCACTACAGACGAAACCTGTGCTTATTATTGCCGCACTGATGAAGTCTGTTACGGCAGAGCCTTTTTGAAGATTAGTGTTCCGATATAAGGCTTAAATTTAGGAAGACGGTCTCCAAGCAAATTCCAAATGAAATCGTCGTCTGTTACCTTCTTTCCTTCTTTCATTTCAATGTTTTGGGATTGAGGAAAGCCTCCTCGTCCAATTTTCGTAGCTGCACAATGAATGGAGTAATACTGCATAAGAAATTTAATTGCAACCAACACGCTAATTTATGTTATGCTACTCACTACCCAAAAAAATTTTCTTCTTGATTCTCAATGAGTTTATGTTATACTTTTTTGGATTGTCGTTGTAACACCCGGCATTTTAAATTTTTTATACGTAAACTATATTTATTGCTTTATGAGGATTAGACCTATTAAACCCCTATAACAATTGGCAATGCACAATGAACGAAAGACAACCTCATAATATTCTCTACTTATTTATTCCACCAATAATTCAATTTTAAAACAAAGGCCCGGTTACGAACGGAGAAAGGCGCTGGATAGTAGTTATCAGTATAAACTAAAAACAAGTCGCTGGCAGGTTTGTACCGCCACTGTAACCTGCTGTTTACATTTATGTTTTTAGCCTGCTGGTTATACTGAATGAAAGTTGAGAAGAATAGTTTATTGGTAAAGGTGATATCGGACTTAGAACCAATGAGCCAGAATTTAGTTTTTCCATACGGCGATGGCAGGTTGATATCGTTGTAACTGGCATTGGCGGAAAGACTTACATGTGGTTGAAAACGGTAACCTAATTCTGCGGCAACACTGTTTCGCGAACCATGCTGATAATAACTGCCAAAGCGTGTACTAAAC
Organism: Chitinophagales bacterium; assembly: GCA_038211085.1. Classification (GTDB taxonomy): domain Bacteria; phylum Bacteroidota; class Bacteroidia; order Chitinophagales; family Chitinophagaceae; genus Segetibacter. The sequence goes on from JBBQVY010000061.1 coordinate 21,083, forward strand.
GAATACGTAAACACACTCTGGGGCTTCGAAATAAAATCAACAGCTACTGCCTGCCATTTATGTTGTGAGCCTCTTGGCAAAGTATCCTTGCCAGAATTGGTAGGATCAAAAGGCAGTAACAACTTTACATATTCATCTATTAGTGATAACGAAAACACACTTGTTTTTCTAAAATTGAGCACATAGGCCAATGTGTTAGTATGGTCGGTTTCTTTCATTCTTGTGTTGAAGAAATAAGAGCTGATAAACCTGGGCCCATGGCTTAAAATCTTTTTACTTTTCGAAAAAAACAACCTTGATATACCAGGGTTCAACCTAACAAAGCCGGTACGGGGTACATAGCCCACTTCAGCCGTATAATTTTTACCAACCCATTCCTGCTGCATGATGATGTTCCAATACCTGCTGCTGTATTGCAAGTTTGCAGCCTGCACAAAGTCTTCACCCTTTTTACCCGGCGAAAATGATTTCAACATAAAGGCTTTGCCGGTCCAAACGTTATTCGGGCTGGCCAGGTTGTATTCCAGGCCAATGTTTCGGTTGTAATCAGTATAAACTGGTTTGGTAGAATCTTTTGGTAACTGGTATTGAACCGACTGTTTATTTACGAAGATGATACCAATGTTTGAACGGGTAAACACCTTGCGTTGTAAGGATAAAATGGCAAAATTTTGATCGGGTAATGCGGTTGCATCCACTTTGGAGGTTTGCATGTCCATTAGTCCAATGCGCCAATCTTTATTCAGTTTTCCGCTTAAGCGGGCACCGGCTCTTATAGGTACTCCCAGGCCTATTCGCCTTGAGAAAAACGGTCGTATCGTGCTATATCCAAAGTTGGCAAACAGGTCCCCATTCTCTAAGAAAAACTGCCTTCTCTCCGGAAAGAACAATTCAAACCTGTCAAGGTTGGTAACCTGCCGGTCTACCTCAACCTGCGAGAAATCCGGGTTAATGGTAAGGTCTAAATTGAGTGATGTGGTCAGCCCTATTTTTACATCGGCCCCTGCTTTTTGATCAGTGGTTGTCTTTAAATTTTTGTTATACGTTTTGAACGCTCCGCCCAAAACGTAGGGTATAACAGAAACATTTCCCCCCGGATCAGGAGGCGGATTATCCCACACCAACGATCCTGTATATGCTAAGGAAGCAGTAGGAAATTGACGGGGCACTGGTGTCCAGCTTGACTTTTCGGTTGTCTTTAAATCAAGCCTGCTAAAGTTGATGCCCCACTCTGCAATGCTTTTTTTATAGCGGATGCTTTTAAAGGGTAGTGCCATTTCGAACACCCATTTTTCAGGAGTGTTGCTTACGGCAGAGGTCCATTTATTATCCCAGTTAAGATCAACTGCTGAGCCATTACTCATGATGCCATCCCATTGAGCACCTTCGGCATTAGCGCCAAAAGAAAATCCATTGGTCTGGTCGTTAAAAGGATCCATGAACAACAGGAAATTATCATTCTTGCCAAATGAAAAATCCCGCCGGAGCGACTCC
>JBBQVY010000062.1:0-22122 GCA_038211085.1 Chitinophagales bacterium
ACCAATGTTACCAATGGGGGAACCTGGGAAGCAGTAAATCAATTTGTGAAATAAAAACAACAGAATAATATGGATAGTTTAAAAATTCTCATCCCAACCGACTTTTCTGTTCAGGCAGAGTTTGCTTACCTGATGGTAAAAAAGATGGAAGAAATAACACCTATTGAAATACATTTTCTGCATGTGATGAATGTACCGGATACCGTAACAATAGATGCCGCCGGCAGCATTCAAACCTGTGGTGAAATTGATACTAAATATTTGACGAAGCAAAAAGAAATTGCCGAAAGAAAATTGACTAATCTTAAAACTCTTTATGGAAGCAATATTAATACACATTTAATATTGGGAAAAATAACCGATGCTATTTTAAATTTTTCTGAAACCAACCAGTTTGATTTGATAGTAATGGGTACTAAAGGAGCCTGGGGATTAAAGGAAAAACTATCCGGTAGTGAAGCACAAATGATTGCCCGTAAAAGTAAAGTACCGCTGCTTTCTTTAATGTGCGACCGTTCTGATTTGCAGATTCAAAATATTTTGCTGGTACACAATTTTAGTAATCCCGCAAAGGAAGATTTGAGCCTGATGCACAAACTCATTAAAGCATTTCATACCAAATTTCATTTGCTGCAAATTACTTCAGGTAAAACAGAAACTGAGAAAGCAGGCATTGAAACCAATATGAAAACTTTTGCAGCCCTAAACAATATTACCAACTATGAATGTCATGTAATAAATGATAAAGATGTAGAGAATGGTGTTATTCATTTTAACCAAAGGATTAATATGGATATTATTTGTATCGGCACTCATGGCAAAGGTGGGATATTTCACCACAGTGCAACGGAAAAATTAATTAACCATTTGTTTAAACCCATTATTTCATTTCACTTAAAAAACTAATCATAAAAAATGAGAGAATTAATAACACAAACCTGGAGCTGGTGGTTTTCCGGAACAATGATAGCAGCCATCATGTTCTTCCTTTTATACTTTGGGCAATCTTTTGGTTTCTCTTCCAATTTAAGAACCATTTGTGGGGCTGTTGGTTTAGGTAAAAAAGCTAAATTTTTCGACTTTAACTGGAAAACCCAGATTTGGAATTTATTTTTTTTAGTGGGTGCAATTATAGGAGGCTTTATTGCTTTTCAATTTCTGTCAACACCTGATACTGCAGTTCAAATTTCACAAGCTACCATTACTGATTTAAGTAAACTGGGTATTGCTGCACCAACTTCATTGCAGCCAGCAGAATTATTTAGCTGGAGTGCAGTACTATCTGTGAAAGGATTTTTGGTGCTGGCTGTTGGTGGGTTGTTAGTAGGCTTTGGTAGCCGCTATGCCGGTGGGTGCACATCAGGCCATGCCATTAGCGGTTTAGCCGATTTACAATTACCGTCATTGATAGCAGTTATTGGCTTTTTTGCTGGCGGTTTAATCATGACATTTTTAATACTTCCTTTAATTTTTTAAAATATGAAATTTATAAAGTTCCTTTTACTCGGAATTGTTTTTGGTATTGTAATGGCTAAATCAGAAGCCATATCCTGGTTCAGGATACAGGAGATGTTCCGGTTTCAGGCATTTCACATGTACGGTATTATTGGTACAGCCGTTACTCTTGGTGTTATTGGTGTGGCGTTGATAAAGAAATTTAAAATACGGGACTTTCATGGTAATCCTATTTTATTTCATCCTAAAGAAAAATCAATTGTTCGCTATTTAGTTGGAGGTACCATTTTTGGGCTTGGTTGGGCATTAAGTGGCGCTTGCCCCGGCCCAATGGTAGTAAATATTGGCTATGGTTTTTTTGCTATGGCTATTGTATTTCTGTTTGCCTTACTAGGCACTTTTCTATACGGCTACTTTAAAGAAAAATTACCCCATTAATTAATAAAACGATTGCTTATGCCTTACGAACAGGATGAGGATAAAATGCCACAGGGGCTGCTGTCAACTATCAGTAAACCTATATTGGTTATAGTAGTACTGGTTGTTGCATTAATTGCAATTCCGTTTATTATTGAATAAAGCAATCAGCCTGATAAATCCAAAGAAAAAACAAAAGGTACATTAGCAGCAAGCGATGAACCAAAAAAGGATTTAACAGTTTACTGGAGAGCACCCGAGGTTAACAGCATTACCGATGTTAAACAAAAAGAACAGGTGGAATATGGCAGGGAATTGATTGCTCACACTGCCAAATATCTTGGCCCCAATGGAAGCGTATTAAAAATAAGCAATGGCATGAATTGCCAAAACTGTCATTTGCAGGCTGGCACTGCTGTATTTGCAAATAACTATGGCTCAGTAGCATCGCTATATCCAAAATTCAGGGCAAGAAGCGGTGCAATAGAAAATATTTACAAAAGGGTGAATGATTGTTTTGAAAGAAGCCTGAATGGTAAAGCAATTGATACTGCTGGTAAAGAAATGCAGGCCATTTTTGCCTATATAAGTTTCCTTGGTACTAACGTAGAAAAAGGTAAAAAAGCAGAAGGCTCAGGCTTTAAAGACCTTGCTTATTTAGACCGTGCTGCTGAACCTGAAAAAGGACAAATAGTTTATGCTGCAAAATGCCAGAGCTGTCACCAGGCAAAGGGTGAAGGTGTTTTTAATGCTGATAAAACTGAATATACCTTTCCTGCATTATGGGCAAAAAATAGTTACAATGATGGTGCAGGCCTATACCGCATTAGCAATTTTGCAAAATATGTAAAGTATAATATGCCGCAAGGGGTAACGCATGAAAACCCTCAATTAACAGATGAAGAAGCATGGGATGTAGCGGCGTTCATCAACTCACAACCAAGGCCACATATTAATGTACCTAAAGACTGGCCCGATAAAGCAAAGAAATCGGTTGACCATCCCTTTGGGCCTTATGCCGATAATTTTACAGAGAAGCAACATAAGTACGGGCCTTATAAACCCATAGCAGAAGAACAAAAGAAAAGAGAGAAGGCAGAAAAAGAAGCGAAAGAAAAAGCAGTTGTAAAAAAGTAGCAGTTTATTGATAATACCCATTGCTCAATTGTCAACAGAAAGTACAAGACCGTGCTGCTGACCCTGAAAAGGGACAAATAGTTTATGCTGTAAAATGCCAAAGAACTAGGATGGAGTTATATTAAAGTTAGATTTTGAAAATACATTATAATTGGAAAGGATGAAAAGAGTTTTTAGTTTGCTGGTCTTTGCATTGTTGTTTGCATTAGCTGGTAAAGCCCAGCACCAGGAGCTATCAGAAAAAGCAGCGATGTATAAAGGAAAACAAAACACAACAGAAGACACTACATCCTTATTACATGCTTTTAAAGCAGGTAGTTTTAATGGGCATTTCAGGTACTTCTTTATGAGTACACAAAATAAAAAAGGGCTTTCTGATTATTATGCCAATGCAGGAGGTGGTGGCATAAGATATGAAACCGCAAAATTTCATGGCTTCCAAATGGCCGTAAGCGGTTTTTATATTTTCAATATTGGCTCATCCGATTTTACAACACCGGATTCAGCTACCGGGCAGTACAACCGTTATGAGATTGCATTATTTGATCTAGAAGCTCCCACTAACAAAAAAGATTTAGACAGGCTGGAAGAGTTTTACCTGAAGTATAATTTCAAAAACTCCAATATCGTTTTTGGGCGGCAATTAATCAACACACCATTTATAAATTTACAGGATGGCCGTATGCGTCCTACAGGTGTGGAAGGTATTTGGGTTGAAGTGAATGAAATAAAGAAAACAAAAATTGAAGGTGGCTGGTTATATGCTATTTCTCCAAGAGCTACGGTAAAATGGTATAATGCCGGAGAATCTATTGGCTTATATCCAACAGGTGTAAACCCTGATGGAACAAGGTCTGGTTACAATAACAATATTGAAAGTAAAGGTGTGGCTGTGTTAGGCATTACAACTAACATCAATAAAAATATAAAACTGCAGGGTTGGAATATGTTTACCCAAAATGTATTTAATACTGCCATGCTGCAGGCCGATATGAATTTTGTTGTGTAAGATGGTTCAAACCTGTTTGTTGCGGCACAGTTTATAAGGCAGGATGCAGTGAATGATGGCGGTAATGCAAATCCATCAAAAACATATTTTGCAAATGGGCAAAAATCAATAACATTCGGCGGAAAGTTGGGATGGAAAAATAAACGCTGGGAAACAAGCATCAATTACAACAGGATTACAGCCGATGGACGTTACCTGGTTCCCCGTGAGTGGGGCCGGGAACCATTCTTCACCTTTCTTCCCCGTGAACGTAATGATGGCCTGGGTGATGTAAATGCCATGATGGCTAAAGTTAATTACAATATCCCCAAAGCAAGGATTAAAACTTCCCTGGCAACAGGCTATTACAATCTGCCTGATGTAAAAAATTACCGGCTAAATAAGTATGGATTACCTTCATATACACAGGTAAATGCAGATATACGCTACAGCTTTGCAGGAATGTTAGAAGGATTGGACGCACAGCTTTTATTTGTTGGTAAACTTAACAATGGCGAAACTTATAACAACAATAAATTTGTTATAAATAAAGTGAAAATGCAGGTATATAATTTTGTTTTAAACTATCATTTTTAATCAGTATGACAAATTTAGATATCCTTGCCAAAATATTTGAACCTAAACTATTGCAGGAGATTCAGCAGTTTGGTACATGGCAAAACTTTAATTATGGAGATTTAATTATGGACTATGGCAAGTACATACGTATGATGCCAATTGTTTTAAAAGGAACAGTTAAGGTGTACAAATTGGATGAAAATGGTAATGAAATATTACTGTATTATTTGTCCAGCAGCGAAAGTTGTTCTATGGCATATAGTTGCTGTTTGGAAGCAAAAAAAAGTGAAATAAAAGCAATAGCAGAAGACAAGGTAGAACTGATTGCTATACCTCATGTTAAATTAGATGAATGGCTCTGTGTTTACCCCAGTTGGAAAAACTATATCATGCGTAGTTTTAATGAACGGTTTATCGAATTATTAAAATCAATTGAAAGTATTGCTTTTCATAAATTAGATGAAAGGCTTATTGCATATTTAAAAGAAAAACAACGCTTAAGTGGTTCCAGTGTTATTAAAGCATCCCACTATCTCATTGCCGATGAACTGTCAACTTCAAGGGTTGTAATATCGAGATTATTGAAGCAATTGGAAAACAGTAAGAAAATTATACTATACAGGAACGAGATAAAATTACTGGCTACTTTCATCTAATGTGTTTATGCAAAAAAAAATTTAGTGGTAGATTATCAGTTGCAATAGTTTAAATGAGAAATTATGGCTCTGTCCTTTTTTTAAAATTATGCTTCATAATCCAAGATTGCTATTTATACCCCTTCAATGTAACCTTTGTTACCATCTTTGCTTTTAGCTTATAACATCTTTGCATTCAGATATAAATTTATTATGCAAATACTTGGCTTTTTTTTAGCGGCTTTGGTAGGTATTTCTTTAGGATTGATTGGTGGTGGTGGGTCTATTTTAACCGTGCCAATCTTGGTATACGTAATGGGCGTCAACCCCATTTTAGCCACATCTTATTCGTTATTTATTGTGGGTTCCACTTCAATGGTGGGTGCATTTAACAACTGGCGAAGGGGATTTGTACAAATAAAAACTGCTCTTCTTTTTGGTATTTCTTCTATTACTACCGTTTTTATTACAAGAAAACTTATTGTACCTGCTATCCCTAATCATATTTTAACCGTTGGAAGATTTGATTTAACTGAAGATATTTTAACAATGGTTTTATTTGCTGTACTAATGCTGGTTGCATCTATCGCAATGATTAAAAACGAGAATAAAAAAGAAGTTGGACAAACAACCGATAATCTGAAAGCTAAAAAAATCAATCTGCCTAAGTTATTGCTATATGGCATAGCAATAGGATTAGCAACTGGTTTATTAGGCGCTGGAGGTGGGTTTTTATTAATTCCCACATTGGTATTATTGGTTGGTTTACCCATGAAAGAGGCTGTAGGTACTTCGCTGTTGATAATTGCCTTAAACTCTTTAATCGGTTTTACCGGTGACTTAGGACATTTTGTAATTGACTGGATATTTCTCGGAAAACTTACCCTTATTGCTGTTGCAGGAATTTTCGTAGGTGGTTATCTCAGCAAGAAAATTGACGGTGAAAAATTGAAGAAAGCTTTTGGATGGTTTGTTTTATTCATGGGCATCTACATACTCATTAAGGAATTATTTTTAAAATAAATAGAGTGGCATAGAAAATTGAACCGGAAAAATATTGCTTTGTTACCTGCGATTTAGAATTGGGTGAAACTTACTTAATCAATCAATACGATGCAAATAGAACTGGCTGGGATTTAGGGAAGTTTCCCACCGCTAAAGGTAAATATTGATCAGCTTATAAACAAAAACTTAACAATATTAATACCAGGCTGTGGCAATGCGTATGAAGCTAGATACCTGTTACAGCAAGGTTTTACCAATTTTATAGTTATTGATATTGCACCAACATTAGTAATGCAATTAAAGAGGAAATTTGAGACCAATCCCAATATTAAAATTGTGGTGATTTCTTTAAGCACACCGGCGAATACGACTTGATTTTGGAGCAAATCTTTTTTGGTGCTATTAACCCAACACTTCGCACATCTTATGTGGCAAAAATGAATGAACTGCTCTCAACTGACGGAAAGTTAGCAGGGGTTTTATTTGATAGAAAATTTAGACAATAAGGCCCGCCATTTGGAGGTAGCCAATGCGAATACAAATCATTATTTGAAAATGATTATGATTTGAAAACTTTTGAATTCTGTTACAACTCTTTTCATAATAGAATGAATTCGGAGCTATTTTATCATTGTAAACAAAAAGTAAAAATTTATAGCAATCACTTCTGTGTAACCAATGATACAAAGCACTCAATTTATTCGCCTCACATTTGCAATACAAACAAAAACAAGAACAAGAAGAAAGTGGTTGCCATAAGGCAGACTTTTGTATAAGAAACAATTGTTACACACACTTTTCAAATGTAACCAATGTTACCATCCGCGGTAAAAAGACTTGCCATATTTGCATTATAAATAAATAATAAAAAACTAAAAAAAAGATAACTATGTTTTTCCAACACGTTTACGACAAAAGCCTTGCCCAGGCAAGTTATTTCATCGGTTGTCAAAAGGCAGGCGTAGCAGCGGTAATTGACCCCAAAAGGGATGTTGATACCTACCTGGAAATAGCAAAGGCAAACAACATGCAGATCACCCACATATTTGAAACACATATACATGCCGATTTTCTGGCAGGTTCAAGAGAGTTGGCCAAACTTACCGGGGCAAACATGTACCTGTCTGACGAGGGCGGCGAGGGATGGGAATATGAATTTCCTCATCATGGATTAACAGATGGAGATAAAATTAAAATGGGCAATCTTAGTTTTGATGTGTTGCATACACCTGGCCACACACCTGAAAGCATCAGTTTTTTGTTAACAGATAATCCTGCTTCTGCAAAACCAGTGATGTTATTTACAGGCGACTTTGTTTTTGTAGGTGATATAGGCCGTCCTGATTTGCTGGAAAAAGCAGCAGGGGTAGTGGGTACTGCCAATGCAGGTGCATTGCAGATGTATAACTCCATTAATAAATTTGCAGCCTTACCTGATTATATACAGGTATGGCCGGGCCATGGTGCAGGCAGTGCTTGTGGTAAGGCTTTGGGTGCTGTTCCAAGCACCACAGTGGGTTACGAAAAAATAAGAAACTGGGCATTTCAATTTGAAAATGATAAACCCGGGTTTATAAAATATTTGCTGGAAGACCAGCCCGAGCCCCCTAAGTATTTTGCTATGATGAAAAAACTGAATAAGATGGACCGGCCTTTACTGACCGAAGTACCTAAGCAAAAATTACTTTCGTCAACAGAATTGAAAGATGCAATGGCAAAAGGCATAAAGTTGATTGATGCAAGAGATAAAGTTGATTTTGCGGCAGGGTTTATACCTGGCAGTTACAACATACAAGGCAATAATGCTTTTGCCACATGGGCTGGATGGTTTTTAAAATACGATGAGCCATTTATGCTATTGGCTGACGAAAGCCAGTTAGATGACCTTACCAGGAAACTGATGCGTATTGGCCTTGACAATGTGTATGGCTACGTTCCATCTACTTCGGTATGGACTGCAACCGGTGGCTTATTAGAAAAAGAAAATACCATTACTTTAGCCGAAGCAAAAGAACTCATCAACAACAATGGTATTCAACTGGTAGATTTAAGAGGCGAAGCCGAATACAACAGCGGGCACATTGCCAAAGCAGATAATGTTTTTGTAGGAACATTGCCACAAAATTTAGATAAAGTAAGCAAAAATAAAAAAGTAGTTATCCATTGCCAGGGCGGTGACAGGGCAGCCATTGCTTATTCCATATTGGCTAAAAATGGTTACACAAATGTTGTAAACTTTTCCGGTGGTATGAATGAGTGGGCGAATAAGGGCGAACCGGTTATTTCATAAATCGGAATAGGATTATACACTGGTTAGGTGCTGCCCGATTACATGATTATGTAGCAACTGCAGGACACAGTAAATAAGTTTTGTTGTGGTGAATACAAAAGTTTATGATGTTCCACCCGAACTTAATGAAAAAGGAGTTTTGATAAAACAGAACAATGGTGCAGATGAATATGATACGGAAGCATATTTACAGCTATTGAATAAATAAAGATAAAGCTCCATTTTAAGGGCTTTGTTGTTTTTAAAATACCGGCAAATAAAGGTTCATTAAAAAATTATAAGTACCGGTTTATTACGCCTTGATAGCAATTTAACCGGGTTAAACCCATTCCAAATCACTTGGTAAGATGACCGGCATAATATTAATGTAGATACTCTTTATTTGATCAAACTTAATATATGAATTATCAAATAGTAATTGTTGGCGGAGGAAATGCAGGCATTTCGGTTGCCTCGCAATTGCTACGTAAAAATAGTAAGCTTAAAATTGCAGTTATTGACCCTGCTGATAAACATTACTATCAGCCTGCCTGGACATTAGTTGGCGGCGGAGTGTTTGATATAAAAAAAACCGAAAGAACAGAAGCGGAAGTAATGCCTAAAGGGGTAAACTGGATAAAACAAAAGGTAGTTGCTTTTAAACCTGCACAAAATTCAGTAGAGCTTGATAATAACGAGATCATTAATTATGAGTACCTCGTTGTTGCTCCCGGCATTCAGCTTAACTGGAGCGGTGTAAAAGGTTTGGAAGAAACACTTGGTAAAAACAATGTTTGCTCTAATTACAGTTTTAAATATGCCCCTTATACATTTGAATGTCTTAAAAACTTTAAGGGAGGTAAAGCGCTCTTTACAAATCCTAATACTCCGGTAAAATGCGGCGGTGCGCCACTCAAAATCATGTTTCTGGCGGCTGATTATTTTAAAAAACATGGCGTGGCTGATAAAGCAGAAATTCAATACTGGAGTGGTGGAACAAGACTTTTTGGTGTAGAAAAATATGAGAAAACTTTATATAAAGTAGTAGAACGTGACAACATAAAATTGAACTTCTTTTTTAAGCTTGACGAAATTGACGGACCGAATAAGCGGGCAAAGTTTATTGGTATCGGCGAAAAAAATAAAGACCAGGAACAGTGGACAGATTTTGACATGATACACGTAACACCCCCGCAAAGTGCACCAGACTTTATTAAAAACAGTGTACTCGCCAATGAAGCAGGATGGGTGGACGTAAATAAAAATACACTTCAGCATAACCACTTCGCTAATATCTTTTCATTAGGCGATGCTTCATCATTACCTACATCAAGAACCGGTGCAGCTATTCGCAAACAAGCACCGGTTGTAGTAAAAAACCTGCTTGCTTTAATGCAGCATAAGCCATTAACAGGTAATTATACCGGATACACATCGTGCCCTTTGGTTACGGGGTATGGTAAACTGGTGCTGGCAGAATTTGATTACAACAATCAGCCAATGGAAACCTTTCCATTTGACCAGGGCAAAGAACGATGGAGCATGTACCAGCTTAAAACAAAAGTGTTGCCCTGGTTATACTGGAATATGATATTACCAGGAAAAATGTAATGGAATAATTAAACCATTATAAAAGCTCCTGAAAAAAGAGCTTTTTCTATTTACACAGCATTATATTTTCTGTCCAAGCAAACGCAATACATGCGACTTACCATTATGAAAACTGCCTTCACTCAGTTCCACTTCTTTTTGACCGCAGGATAATATATGCAAATGCTGAAAATCACTGCATATAGAGGGGGCATCATACAACAATGCCTCTTCTTTCGGACCACCTGAGGCATTATTTATTTGCTCTTTTGCAAAGGCTTCAAAAATTAAATACCCGGCTCTCGGTAATGATTTAGCAATTTCAGCATGAAACCTTTTCCGTAATACAGGCTCGAGATGAACATATATTAATCCAACAGCATCATATTTTTTCAATGCCTTGTAATCTTCAATATTCATAACCTCGTAATTGATAGTTACCTTTTCTTCTTTTGCCCTTTGTAAAGCTTTTTCCCTGGCAACTTTACTAAAATCAAAAGCATCTACTTTCCAGCCTTTTAATGCAGCATATATGGCATTTCTTCCTTCTCCTTCTGCAGGTAGCAAAATAGTACCGGGCTTGTGCGTATCAATAAAAGATTTAAAAAATTGGTTTGGCTTATCGCCATAAACCGTTTTATTTGTTTCATACCTGTTATTCCAAATTTCATTTTTCATAATTGTAAGTTCAAATATTCACACAAGCATTTTTGTAACAATTATCACTTATGGTTTAGCTTATTTGAAATAGACCAAAAAATACTTTGTAAATTCTATAAGTTTTGTAGTGAAAGCTAAAGCTGCCCAATGTGATATAGATAAAGTGATTACAACCCTTCGACAAGCTCAGGGTAAACCGCCAGGCCGCTATGAAAACTTGCCTGTGAAACGTGGCAAGGATGAGGCTCTAAAATTAATGCTGGTATCACTATCTTATACAGCCTCCCGGCACACCTGGCTTTTCCATAACACCTTTGTGGTGCAACACATTCGTACTTCGGCCAATAAGCCGGCACCGGCAGTTAAAATTGCAACAGCAGTAAAAGCTGCGTTTATCCCAAACTGGTCGGCTATTATTCCGGAAAATACGGCGCCTATTACGTATCCGCTATCACGCCAAAAGCGAAAAATACTCATGCTCTGCGCCCTTTGGTGCGGATGTGTATTTTCTGCAATTACAGTTAGAAAATTTGGATATACCAATGCAGTACCTGCACCAAGTAATACCATCGCAGTTACATCAACCCAAAAAGAAGCGGCAATTGTAATAATAAATAAGGCAACTGCCTGTAGCAGCATTCCGGCGGTTATTAATTGTTTTTTACAAAACATGTCTCCAAGCCTGCCTGTAAACAATTGTAATACTCCCCAAACTATTGGGTACATGCCTGCAATTATGCCAACTTGTTTTAACGAATAATCTTTTTGTAATAATAGTATAGGCAACAACCCCCATACTATGCCATCGTTTAAATTATTTACCAGTCCGTTGATGGTAACAGAACCCATATTACGATGCTGATAAGATGAAGCTTTCCAAACATTTTTAAGTAACGGTATCCTGCTTTCTTTAGCCTCCTGGTGCACAAAAGCGGCGGTATCCTTTACAAAAAATAAGGTGAGAAAAAATCCTGCAACGGAAAAGAAAATGCCGGGAACAAATGGATAAAATGCAAAGCCTTTGGCATCAGCAATCCCTGCGGATAAATACGCAGCAACACCAACAGCAAGATAGCCTGCAAATTCATTAATGCCCATTGCAAGGCCACGGTCTTTCTCACCCACCAAATCTATCTTCATTATCACCGTTGATGACCAGGCTAAACCCTGGTTTATACCCAATAAAATATTGGCAACAATAATCCAGTTCCATGACGATGCATACATCAATAAAAAAGGAACCGGCAATGCAGCTATCCATCCAATTATTAATACCTGCTTACGGGTAATGTAGTGGGTTAATTTTCCCGTCAGTAAATTGGCTATCGCTTTGCTAATACCAAAAGCCATAATGAATGAAAGCAGCGCTGTTTTGCCATCTATGTTAAATAGGTTTTCTCCAAACCCTGGTAAAACAGACCGTTCTAAACCTACCATGCTTCCAACAAAAGCATTAATAAGCACCAGTAGCCAAAATTGTTTCTGGTTATTTTTTAATCCCTGCTGCATATTATTTATGATGGTTTATTGTAAACCTTATGTAGTGCTTTTAGTAGGGCAGGTATTCATTCCAAAGATGGCATAAAGCGGACAAAATCCCACAAAGCTGGTTAAAACAAAAACACCACCCAATATCAGCAAGACTATACCCCATGTTCCGGTTACTGTTCCGGTAAAGTATAAAAGAGCAAACACAATTGCTGCTAAAATTCTAATGATACGGTCAGGAGCTCCCATGTTTTTTTTCATAATTATTTTTTAGTGTAGCAGTGCTACGATTAAATATACAAGTCCAGGACATAAAAGACAAACTAATAGTAACTTGAACCATTTGTTCATATTTAAAATTACACCTTTAACTATAGCGTAAAGGTGACATATATCACACTTATCTTTCTGTGACAAGTGTTACCAGGCAGGCACTGAAATTGACTGAAGTTTGCAGAGTAAAATAAAAACAATTTACACTTTTGCAGGACCCTTCCTTTTTCTCATATATGACACCTTGTACTTCCTGTACTTTTATTGATCGATTTGCTTTGTGTTTATATTTTAAAACCTTTCAGGAATATCGTACTCTATTTTCTTCACTCGAAATTTAGCATAGCTGAAATCTCCTTTCTCTAATCTCCATAGTGCCTCAGCCTCGGTCGGGATATACACTCCGTTTCTATTTTCGTATTTATACATTTTACAAATCCAGGTTTGTTTATTTGTTGCATCCATGTATCGCATTGTTTCCATTTCTGTAATCTCTCCTGTATCATTAAACCTTACCGTAAAAATCAGCGACTGACCTTTGTAATTAAAAGTAAGGTTAGCAGACAGGCTATCACTTGCAGTCCATTGTAAATTGTTACCAGGTAAAAGGTTTGTGGGAAACCATATACTTTCGGCAAGCCACCTTTGTAATTCACCTTCGTTATAATTTTCGCCCTTAGCATCTACAACATTGTACAAAGAGAACAGGGTAGCTATTAATCTTCCTTTGTCAGCTATATACATATCACGGGCCACAAACATGCTGGTTGTGCCTTTCCAAATAAAGCCCGGGTTCTCTGTAGTAAAATATTGTTCTCCTTTAATAGCTACCCACTCTTTGCTTTGGCTCAGTTTAAAAAGCCCGTCATGTGTTAACCTTACATAACTCATGTAAGGTTGACCATCTTTTAAGACATGGTTAAAATAGCGTTGCACAGGTTCTGGTAAACCGGCAAGCTCGTTATAGCTAAATGTTTTATTGGAAATATTTTTTGAATTGGAGAAGAGATCTTTTACCTGATTATTAAACCTGATGGCTAAATTTATTTTTCCGATAGTGAACACAACTGCTACAAATGCGATAAGGCTTAAAATATATATCATGTACTTTTTGAGTTTCATTATTTATCGCTGAATTATTGCCTTCATTTTTTTTCTAAACAGTAATGTAAGCATTAGCATTGACAGCGGAGCAGTAATTCCCCAGGCGAAACCAAGTATATATAGCCTTGCCGAAAAGGTGGGATAAAAATAGACGATTGCAATTAAAGGGGTGGCAAGTGCATTAGCTAAGAAAGAAATTCTAACCCATTTTTGAAACCCATGCTTCTCAAACACAGGGACAGCAAATAAGGTAGCAAAACCCATATAGATATAACCTATCGCATCAAAGTCCCAAAAGAGAGAATGGGGTGTTTGTTTAAGCACCTGAACTTCATTTAAAGCACCTTTCAACTGCATGGGAATTACCGTTGCCAGTTGAACAACATAATTTGAAGTAACAAACACGGCATATATAATTGAGAAGATGAGAGCTGCATGGCTGTAGATTTTCTTATCTTTTGATGCCAAATAATGAAGTGCAAGTATTTCAAGAACAAAAGGAATAACAATGCAAAGAGAAGTTACATAAATCAGAATTTCATCTAATGGAAAACTAAGAACACCAGCTACCTGCAATAATTGAACAATAACAAATGCCAGTGCCGAAACAAACGCCATAAGCCCAGACCAAAATCCAAATTTATATATTGTAACGTTCATACTTGTTCCTCTTTTTAATTGTGGGAAGGTACTTTTAAAAAAACCGCCGTAATATGATCGTGGTCACCCTTGGGTCAATTTAATTTAGATTGAAAAAAGTTGTTATGATAGTTACAGCAGAACGTTAGCAAATGTGTTTTGCAATAGGACACAATCGTTAATGAAGACTTTGATTAAGAAGGTTTTGCAAAACTTAATAGCTGGTATTTCTGCGAGGCATTACCGGAGTTCCAAACCATAGCTTTTTCAGCAAAAATTGAGAGGAAAGGATTGTTTGAGTTAATGTCGGTTTTTTAAAATTTCGTGGTCACATTTTATTTTTAGTGGTCACATTTTTTTTATGGTCACATTCATAGTCACATAAACGAAAAAGCAGCTAAGTTTTATCTTAACTGCTTGCTTATGATGTGGGAGCACACGGGTTCGAACCGCGGACCCTACCGCCTAAAAGCGGAATGCTCTAAATCAATTGAGCTATGCTGTTTTTGGTGATATAAGCTGTTCGATTCTCTTCCTGCTCTTCCATGCTTTTATTTCTAACTCTCTGTGCATCGCTTCTTTTTTATCTTCAAAGCTTTTAGTATAAACTATCATCCAATCTGCTTTGCTTCCGGTAAAACCCTTATGATTAGAGTTGTGTTTAAGTAATCGCTCCTGTATAATATCGCCGGTGAAACCAATGTAATACCTATTTCTGTTTTGGGAATACAAAATGCAGACAGTATATATAAAATAAAAATACCTCGCGAATAAGGTGAGGTATTTTTGTGGGAGCACACGGGTTCGAACCGCGGACCCTCTGCTTGTAAGGCAGATGCTCTAAACCAACTGAGCTATGCTCCCAATATTCTTATTCAGCAGTCTCTTCCGCCTTCAAGCGGAATGCTCTAAACCAACTGAGCTATGCTCCCTTTTGTTTTGGGATTGCAAATATAGGGGGCAGCTTTAGAACCACAAAATTTTAAAGGTTTTTTTCTTCTTGATTAAGTTCTTAATTTTTTTTATTGAAAGATGCTTTTATAAATTCTGAAATATTCTTATCATACAATTCCATTGGGTGTAAACCATTTCAGTGCCCTATTCCCTTAAATGTTTAAAAGTATGAACGCTAATATTTTTATTAAAATTATTTGGGTATTTTTTATTATATATTTTATTGTATTACTGGATTTGATTTTTTTTAAGACCCAACTTGGTACAATAAATTATCATTACTCCCAAATAGCCTCACGGTTAACCTTATGGCATAATTTTAGGTTGGCATATTTTACGCCGCTTCGTGGAATAATAAATGTAATTCTGTCGCATGAACCTATGGCTTTTATCTTTCAAAATACATTAGGCAATATTGTTTGCTTTATGCCGCTAGGATTTTTAGTTCCGGTACTTTTGCCAGTAACTAATAGATTGAGAAGAATTGTACTGGTGGGTTTGGCACTCAGTTTTATTTTTGAAACTATCCAGCTTTTTGGTTTTTTTGGAAATTTTGATGTAGATGACATGATCCTTAATACCGCAGGGACTGCTTTAGGTTTTTATTGTTTATCAAGAACAAAATTGCTTATAAAAAGGCATCTGAATGTTAGCTGGATACATTCGTTTGATGAAGTAAAACTCTAATTCATTTGAAGTGCCGGTAACCTATAGGTTTGTCCATCGTAAACAAACAACTCATCAATCTGGTAAGTCCAATAGGAGTGAAGTGGGGATTTTTTAAGGTAATCAGTAATCTCATCTTTATTGTTAGCAGTCATCATAATCCAGGTACGATAACTTTCCATGCTTACTGCATACGAATCAATAATTCCTTTGTTAATGAGGTAGTTGATGTAGGTGCGATGGGGCTGAACAAAAGACATAAATTCATCGTCCATAAAAAAGTTAATGGTTACAATAAATTTTTTAAGGTTGCTATTTTGTATGGTATCCATTTGAAAATTAAATTTTCCAGTCAACAATTTGGTTCACCCACTCTGGCCTGGCAGGCGTAGTTATTTTTATGTAGTTATCAGTGTAACCTTCCATCATGCCGTTTTTATTATGACCCTCAAATAATACCTTCCTGGTTTGACCAATATGCAGGCGGGTATGTTCACTTAATTTCATAAAACTAAGGTTCCTCAGTTTTTTATTCCGATCATTACGAATATTTACCGGTATCACACCTTCCATTGTTACTGCAGCGGTATTGGTACGTTCACTATACGTAAATACATGCAGGTAGGATATATCCAACTCTGTTAAAAAATCAACCGTCTCATTAAACAACTCATTTGTTTCACCCGGAAAGCCAACAATAACATCCACCCCAATGGAGCAATGCGGCATTAAGGTCTTTATCAGCTTTACCCTTTCGCTGTATAACTCCCGTTTGTATCTTCTTCGCATCAAACCCAAAATTTCGTTGCTGCCACTTTGCAAAGGAATATGAAAGTGAGGCATAAACTTGTTACTGTTGGCTACCCATTCAATGATCTCGTTGGTAAGCAAATTTGGCTCTATGGATGAGATGCGGTAGCGCTCAATGCCATCAATAGTTTCTAATGCCTGTACCAGTTCAAAAAATGTTTCAGCATGTTTTTTATTACCATCGGGTCCTTTACCAAAATCACCAAGGTTTACCCCTGTCAGTACGATTTCTTTAACACCCTTTTCAGCTAATGCATTTACCTCATCTAAAACTTTTTCAATGGTGTTACTACGGCTTTTGCCACGTGCCATTGGTATGGTACAAAAAGCACAAGTGTAATCACAACCGTCCTGAACTTTTAAAAAAGTACGTGTTCTGTCGTTAACTGAAAAAGAAGAGTGGAAACCGGTAACCTCCTCAATTTCGCAACTGCTGATCTTAGTGCTGTCTCCTTTGGTAAACTCTCTTAAATGCTGAACGATATTAAATTTTTCTGCAGCACCTAATACCAGGTCCACACCTTCAATTTCGCTTATTTCCTTAGGCTTTAGCTGGGCGTAACATCCTGTAATAACAACCACACTTTCAGGTGCATGGCGTTGTATACGTCGCACGAGCATTCTGCATTCTTTATCAGCATTGTCAGTAACTGAGCAGGTATTGATCACATAAACATCGGCTTTCTCGGTAAATTCTTTTTTTTCAAACCCCTCAACTTCAAGCAGTCGCGACAATGTAGAAGTTTCTGAAAAATTTAGTTTACAACCCAAGGTGTGAAATGCCACTGATTTTTTATCGTCCATAAGAGCTGCAAATATACAAATTGAAGATTGGAGAAAATGTGAATTTGGATACGGAGAATGGAGGCGAAAAAGATTGATTTCTATTTTATTTGTTGTAGCTCCTTTATATCTTTCACGTATGAATTATAAGAAACTGCTGCCATTTATTTTTTTTCTGATCCTCGCATTTTTAGCCATTGGCATTAAGCGTTGTAATACTCCTGATAGAACCTCAACTACAAAACAAACTACTCGTAATAACACCTCTAAACCGGCTGACATACCGGCTCAACGCAAGAACTTTGACAGGAATATAAGTGACCTTTTCTTTACCAAGCATGCAAAATGCCGTATGCAATGCCGTCACATCAGCCAGCAGGAAGTAAAAGATATTTTGGCAAACGGAACCATCAATTACAATAAAAGTGAATTGGACGATCCACAGGGACCATCCTATGCATTAGAAGGAGTAACCAAAGACAGGCAGCATGTACGTATAATTTTTGCCCCAAAACAAAAACACCTTTCGGTGGTAACGGTTATAGATCTTGATAATGACTATGAGTGCAATTGTCCGTAACCACTTATTTACAACAAGCCTACCTTTATAAAGACTTTAGATAAGAGATGGCTTTCATTGGATCAACAGCTTTAAAAATACTGCTTCCGGCCACTAAAACATCTGCACCGGCCTCAACAATGGATTGTGCATTTTCATCTGTTATACCTCCATCAATTTCAATTAGCACAGGTAAATTTTTATCATCAATCATCTTACGCAGTTCCTGTATTTTGTTGTAAGTGTGTTCTATAAACACCTGGCCTCCAAAGCCGGGATTTACACTCATTAAGTTAACTACATCAATATCAGCCAAAATATCAATTAATAAATTGACCGGCGTGTGAGGGTTAACTGCTACGCCGGCCTTCATTCCCAAACTTTTAATTTGTTGAATGTTGCGATGTAAGTTTGGACAGGCTTCAATATGCACCGTCAATAAATCCGCCCCGGCATTCTTAAATGCTTCAGCAAATTTTCCGGGATCAACAATCATTAAATGCACATCGCAAAACTTTATTGTAGCTTTTCTTATTTGTTCAATAACTGGTAAACCATAGCTAATGTTGGGTACAAAACTGCCATCCATTACATCCAGGTGAAACCAGTCGGCATCGCTTGCATTCAGCATATCGCACTCTTGCTGCAATTGTAAAAAGTTTGAAGCCAGCAGGGATGGAGCAATTATAGGCATGTTTAAATTGTTGAAATAAGATATAGTGTGAAGATATTATTTAGTCAGTCGTTTGATAGCTTCTCTTGCTTCGCGAAGGTTTTTATCAAGGCCCAGCGATCTCTCATAATTCAATATTGCATCGTCCTTATTACCTTTTGCTTCAAAAGTTTTAGCCTTCCAATAATATGCATCGGCATAGGTATTATTTATGGTGATGGCGGTTTCAAACGTCTTCTGAGCTTCTGTATAATTTTTCTCACCATAAAAAATAAATCCCTTTTCCATATAGGCTTCCATTAGGGTGTAATTGTTGTTAATGGCACGGTCAAAAAAAGCTTTTGCTCTTGCGTTATTTCCTGTCCGGGCATTGTAGACACCGGCAATAAAATCGCAATTTGCATTAGTTTCTCTTCCTAAACCCATACGGCTAACATCCTGGCAAATTTGTAAAGAAGCTGCATTTTTTGTTTCAGCAAAAAGGTTTGCAAGGTTTAACTGGGCCTCTACCGAAGGGTAAATTGATAAGGCCTTTTTATAACTGTTAATTGCCTGGGCTGTGTCGTGATTGCTTTCCAGTAATTGTCCTTTTGCAAACCACAAACCGTTATTCAAACTATCTCTTCGTATCATACTATCTGCTTGTGCAATTGCTTCTGGATACATTTGTAAGCTGTCTAATGCATTTATAAACAACATGCGTAAAGAGGCGCTGTCAGGGTGTTGTTGCACACTTTTCTTCAATTGGTTGAGCACTTCCATCTTAGCCGGATCTTTCGTCCTCTCTCCATTCTCATTTTGTTTACAGGCATACAAGGCTATCATCAACAAAAAAACACCATTCCATTTTTTCATTGTGCAAAAATATAGTGGTGGCTTCGCCTGAAAAATAATTTATACATGCCTTAAGTAATTAATTGATCTCTGTTGTACGACATCCGGGCTCAAATTTTTAAACGTATGTCAAAAGGTTTATGCGCAGGATTGATCTATTGATTTTAAAGCCATCAGGGTAAAATGATTTCACCCTATTTTTGCGACACAAATTTTTACACATGTATAACGGTTTACTTCATTTGCACAACCTAATGCGTTGGGTGATTTTATTGTTCCTGATCATTGCAATATTTAATGCAATCAGTGGAATGCTTAACAAAAGGCAATACACCAGCTTCGATAAAAAAACAGCCTTGTTTTTAATGATTGCCTCACATATTACTTTACTGGTTGGTATTTACCAGTGGATAGTAGGACCATGGGGATTAAAAAATATACAAAATATGGGAATGGCTGCAGTAATGAAAGATCCTGTTGCCCGTTTTTTTGCCATCGAACACATGGTTAGTATGTTAATCGCTATCATACTTATTACAATTGGACGAGGCGTTGGCAAAAAGAATATTAGCCCTGAAAGAAAACACAAGAAGTCGTTCTGGATGTTTTTGATTGCGCTTGTATTAATTCTTGCCGCAATTCCATGGCCTTTTAGAGAAGTTGCCCGACCTCTATTTCCGGGTATGCACTAAAAAATATTGAGCCGGTTTATTGCCGGCTTTTTTTATGCAATGGCTTGTGGTATGTGCTTTCCAAGTTGTCGCATTCTACGAGGTGTTCCTATCGAACGCTTTATCTTCTTCTCCGATAAATTCTACCCACGAAACGTTCCTTCGGAACGACTGGTGGCGTAGAAAATAAACACATCGCCTTTTTTTCGTTCCGTAGGAAACGATTGGTACTGGGTGCAATAATTTGGAATGCACACCAGGTAACATAGCTATAAAAAAATTATTTTATTTGGGTTAGGTAAGAAAAGTTGCAATGTAAGGAGCTGATGAAAGGATTTTATATTCTGGATATGAGCATAGTTTTTTAAATCGTCATCCTTGCAGCCTGCCCCGTCAAACTTGCGGGGACGCAATCACTTCATCCAAATTTAAAATGGCATCTGTAGTTTAAAAATCAAAGTTTAAAACTAAGGGCAACCGCTTTTAACTCCATACGCTATAATGTTGCGGAAAAGTTGGTAATGTTATTGCCTTATCTTCAAAAATTCCGTACACACAACTTCCGCTACCGCTCATGCTGGCATAGAGTGCACCTGCTTCATAAAGACTTTCTTTCACTCTTTGTATTTCAGGAAACATTGCAAACACAGGCTGTTCAAAATCATTTTTTAATAGTTGTTTCCATGTAGTTATGGGCTGGGTCAATATGTTTTTTATACTGATAAAAGGAGGAACAGGCTGCAGGCCGGAGAAGGCCAGGGCAGTAGAAACATGAATGCCCGGGTGAACCAACACAAGTTTATAAGCTGAAAGATCCACGTTCAAAGGTTCCAGAATTTCTCCCCTGCCTTCAGCATAACAAGGCTTGTTTACAATAAAGAACGGGCAATCACTCCCTAACTGTAGCGCATAATTAACCAGTTGCTCTTTTGATAAGTTGAGTTTAAATTTTTGGTTGAGTAACGATAGTGTAAAAGCCCCGTCTGCACTTCCACCTCCCAACCCGGCACCCATTGGTATTACCTTATGCAAATGAATTTTTACATGTGGCAATTCGGGAAAATCAATTTTTAAAAGATGATAGGCTTTCAGGCATAAATTATCATTCACATCACCTGAAACCGGTAACCCCGACATAGTAAATGCTACAACATCTGCTTGTATGATTTCTAAAACATCTTTTACCAGGGTGGGGTAGAAAACCGTTTCAAGATCGTGGTAGCCATCGGCCCGCTTGCGGGTAACATGTAAGCCAAGATTAATTTTTCCGTTGGGAAACACCACCATAACCTATTTTTTATGAAGAGATAACTAACGTGCAGAATTGAGATTGATGGAACAACTACAAAAAAAATAATTGTTTTTGATCAGTAGGTTTTTTAAGTGGTTTGTAATTGATAACAGGCACCACAAAGAACAAAGCGGTGAAAGGATTGCGACCCCGCAAGTTTGACCTATCGTGTGGACACAAAAACATTAGGAACACGGATGACACAGATTGAACGGATTTTAAGATTATTGGTCTTTAGAATATTATTAAATCGTTTATAAACCTTTGAAAACTTGCAATAAACGGCGATTAAGACAAAGTAGAATTAAAGCATCTATTTTTCATCCGTTTTATCAGTGTCATCCGTGTTCCCTTTTTTCACAACAAAGATGTGTCCACACGATAAGCAAGTTTGACGGGGCAGGCTGCAACAATG
Source organism: Chitinophagales bacterium (assembly GCA_038211085.1). Taxonomy (GTDB): domain Bacteria; phylum Bacteroidota; class Bacteroidia; order Chitinophagales; family Chitinophagaceae; genus Segetibacter. The sequence goes on from JBBQVY010000062.1 coordinate 21,896, forward strand.
ATGAATTAGTTTATAAAGCCGGTATAAAAAACGAATTAATATAAGCTCTTCACATTCTAAAATTCAAAACCAACTAAGTAAACAGTAAATTTCGGCTAAAAATTTATTTACCTCTTTTCTGAATTTCATCCCTTATAGCAATAGCCCGAATGTAATCCTCCTGGTCTAAAACCTCTGTAAGTAAACTATTCAATTCCTCCAGGCTCAGGCCACTGAGATCATCGCGG
>JBBQVY010000063.1:0-22058 GCA_038211085.1 Chitinophagales bacterium
TGCGTACTCTGGAATATCGTTGATAACCAATCAGCCAAGCAGTATTTCCAGATATTGCCCAATAATTTAGAAAATTTATTTGCGTTTCCCAGCCAAGACTTCTTTAAATTCGAAACTTTTTAAAACCGACAACCGGAGAAGTAGCACGTTTAATGAGTGATTTTAATCTTTACTTTACTCTTGGCCGCCAACATATTGCGGATTTTAAAGGCCTTGATCACATTTTGTTTATAACGGCATTATGTATTCGCTACCAGTTTAGCGACTGGAAACAGCTACTTATTTTAATTACAGCCTTTACCATCGGGCATACCGTTACATTGGCTTTAAGTGCCTTACATTTTATACATGTATCTGTACGGTGGATCGAGTTTCTTATTCCACTTACCATCTTAATAACGGCCGTTAGCAACTTGTTTATTAAGAAATTTACCTTTAAAACCAGATTTCCGGTTATCTACTTTTTTGCTTTATTTTTTGGTTTGATACATGGCCTCGGTTTTAGCTTTTACCTACAAAGCTTGTTGGGACGTAGCTCTAACATTTTTATTCCACTGCTTGCTTTCAACTTAGGCCTCGAAGCCGGCCAATTGATTATTGTTGCCATCATACTGGCCATTTCGCTTGTTTGCCTTAATATGATAAAAATAAACCGTAGGGAATACATTTTGTTTTTAAGTGGAGGCATTATAGTTGCGGCGCTGCAAATGATGTTGCCGAGAATACCTTTTTAAAACGAAAAAAGTCGTGAAAAGTCAAACGTGAAAAAAGTCAAAAGTCAAAAAAATGAAATATGTTGAAAATTATACCTGTAATGATTCACGTTTGACCTTTGACCTTTGACCTTTGACCTTTGACCTTTGACCTTTCACCTTTGACCTTTTACCTGTCACTTTTGACCTTCACCTTTCACCTATTAAATCTATAAAACACCAAAAGAAGCATATGAAAAAAATAATGATGATTTGCATGTTGGCTACAGGTTGGCTAAGTGCCAAAGCACAGCACCAAAGCAACCCCGGTAGTAACCATGGTAATAGTTTTGAAGACCTTAATTACCTGTTGCCTACCCCTAACGCTTATCGTACAGCCAGTGGCGCACCCGGTCCAAATTATTGGCAGCAAAGAGCAGATTACGATATATCGGTAGAGTTGGACGAGCCTAATAATACCATCACCGGTACCGAAACCATCAACTATTTCAACAACTCTCCCACCCCGTTAACTTACTTATGGCTACAGTTAGATGAAAACTTTCACAATCCAACAAGCGAAAGCAACCATGCAACCACAGGCAAAATGCAAAACCGCATGACGGATGTTCAACTGAGCAACCTGGAGCCGTGGCGCAAACTGGAAGGTTATGGCGTAAACATTACGGCTGCCACTGATGCAGCCGGCAAAACATTATCGTATACCATTAACCAAACCATGATGCGTTTAGAGTTGCCCATGACTTTAAGCCCGGGTCAAAAATTTGCTTTTAAACTAAAGTGGAACTATAAAATACCAGATAAGCTTACCCGCTACGGAAGAGGCGGTTACGAATATTTTGCAGATGATGATAACAACCTGTACTCTATTGCCCAGTTTTACCCACGTATGGCTGTGTACAGCGACTTTCAGGGATGGCAAACTTTACAGTTTACAAGCGGGGCCGAGTTTGCTTTAAACTTTGGAAATTTTAAAGTAAGTATTACTGTTCCGGCAGATCATATTGTTGCAGCCACAGGTGAATGCCAGAATTATAAAAGCCTGTTAACCGGCGATCAATTTGCAAGATGGACAAAAGCACAAACTGCAAAAGAACCTGTTGAAGTAGTAACCTTAGACGAAGCCCTGCAAGCCAGCAAACAAAAAAGCACTGCCAAAAAAACATGGGTGTATTATGCAAACAATGTAAGAGACTTTGCTTTTAATACCAGCCGTCGGCTTGTTTGGGATGCAATGGCTGTAAATGTGGATGGTAAAAAAGTAATGTGCATGAGCTATTATGGAAAAGAAGCGTACCCTTTGTACAGAAAATTTTCAACCAAAGTAGTAGCGCATACCATACTTACCTACTCAAAGTTTACGGTGTCTTATCCTTACCCTGTTGCCATTTCAGTTGAGGCAGCTATTGGTATGGAATACCCCATGCTGGCTATGAACTATGGCCGTGCTGAAAAAGATGGCACATATACAGAAGCTACCAAATACGGAATGATCGGTGTAATAATTCACGAGGTAGGTCATAACTTTTTCCCCATGATTGTTAATAGCGATGAAAGAGAATACTGGTGGATGGATGAAGGCCTGAATACATTTGTACAATACCTTACCGAGCAGGAGTTTGATCCATTCTATCCATCGCGCAGAGGGCCGGCAAAAAACATTGTGGATTATATGCGTATGCCAAAAGATAAGCTGGAGCCCATTATGACTAAAGGCGATAACGTGTTAAACGTTGGCTCTAATGCATATGCAAAAGCCTCTACCGGTTTAAACATGTTAAGAGAGACCATTATGGGCAGGGAGTTGTTTGATTTTGCCTTTAAGCAATATGCAAGCCGCTGGGCCTTTAAACATCCTACCCCGGCCGACCTGTTTCGTACCATGGAAGATGCCAGCGCCGTTGACCTTGACTGGTTTTGGAGAGGATGGTTTTATGGAACCGATCCGGTAGATATATCCATCGACAGTGTAAAATATTATCGGATGGATGCAGCTAACCAACCGGTGGCTATAGTGACAACCCCTGCCGATCCGGTGGCATCTATGTTTAACCGTAAGGCAGAGCTTAAATATGCAACAGATACTGACACTACCCTTAGGGATTTTTATTATTACAATCGCAACGCTGATGCAAGCCTTACAAATTCCAGAACTTATGAAACTACTGCAGTTTCAAACGATGTTGAGAATAGTAAGAACTGGATGAACAAAAATTTTTATGAGCTTACTTTCTCCACTAATGGTGGCCTGGTAATGCCCATAATTATTGAGTGGACTTATAAGGACGGCACTAAAGAAATAGAAAGAATACCTGTTACCATTTGGAGGCTAAACGAAAAGCAGGTTTCGAAGGTGTTTATAAAAGACAAAGAAGTGGCAGCTATAAAGTTGGATCCATACCAGGAAACAGCAGATATAAACACCGAAAATGGCATGTGGCCTGTTAAGGAAATGCCCAGCCGCTTTCAATTGTTTAAAACAGCACAGGCGGCTGGCAGGGGACAAAGTGGTGGAGGTAATGCCATGCAGAATTCCAAGAAATAACAGGGAGCTACTATCCTAAAATGCTGCTGCAATAACAGCCGTAGTACAAGAGTGCGACGCAATAAAAGCTGACTGATAAATAAACCGCCGGTACCCAAAAAATTTTTTTTGAACCATGCAGTTGAACTTTATTTGGCTTCTCTTGCGTTGCACTCTTGTACTTTATAGGGTTAGGCAACATGCATTTTAACCTGTAAGCTATAATGGCTACATTATATGTTTGACATGCTTTATGGCACGGGTGTTTTATATTTGACGACACAACACTTATGGTAAAAACTAAATTAATACCCCGTGATATAAGCTGGCTGAGTTTTAACGCCAGGGTATTACAGGAAGCCAATGACCTAACTGTACCACTTAAAGAAAGAATTCGTTTCCTTGGCATATTTTCAAACAACCTCGATGAGTTTTTTAGGGTACGGGTAGCAACCCTAAACAGGATGTTGTTGTTGGGCAAAAAAAACATGCACCTCGAAACCAATCCACAACAAATACTGGACGATATACAATTGGTAGTGTTGCAACAGCAGAGTGAGTTTAACCGTATTTGGGAAGGCATTCTGCTGGAGTTAAAAAAGGAAAAGATTAATATACTGGACGACAACAACCTTAACGCCGAGCAACAGGCTTTTGTAAAAAAGTATTTTGAAGAAAAAGTAAGGAGTAATGTTATTCCTCTTTTAATTGAAAGCATACCACAGTTTCCTTACCTCCGCGAAAAATCTTTGTACCTGGGTGTGGTTATGCGAAAAGAAAAGACTGCTTACGACCAAAAATTTGCATTGATTGAAGTGCCTTCAAGTGCTGTTGGCCGGTTTGTTTTGTTACCTGCAAAAAACAATACGCATGATATTATTTTACTTGAGGATGTCATTCGTTTTAACCTGCCCGAAATATTTTCCTATTTTGGTTACGACCATTTTTCTTCGCATGTTTTTAAGGTCACCAAAGATGCTGAGATAGACATAGACAACGATATATCAACATCGCTGATCCAAAAAATTGAAAAGGGTTTAAAGAACAGGCGTAAGGGTAAAACCGTTCGCTTTGTGTACGACAAACAAATGGATGCAGGCTTGTTGGAATACCTGATTCGTAAACTAAACCTTAGCCGCAAAGACAATATTATACCCGGTGGCCGTATACACAACTTCAGGCATTTTGTTGATTTTCCTGATGTATTTACGGTTCGCAATCCTAGGCGCCATGCATTTACGCATCCTTACCTACAAAATCAATTACGGGTTACGGATGTAGTGCTAAAGCGTGATGTGATGCTGCACTTTCCTTATCATTCATTTAATAGTATTATCGATTTGCTTCGCGAAGCAGCCATGGATCCGGATGTTACCCTGATAAAAGTAACCGCTTACCGCCTTGCCCGAAATTCAAAAGTGATCAATGCACTCATTAATGCTGTGCGCAATGGAAAAGATGTAACCGTTGTGCTTGAAGTAAGGGCCCGCTTTGATGAAGAAGCCAACCTTGAATGGAAGGAACGGCTGGAAGATGAAGGGGTAAAAGTGCTTTTGGGGGTTCAAAATTTAAAAGTACACGCCAAGCTCTGCCTCATAAAAAAGAGGGCGGGAAGCAGGTTTATTCAGTATGGATTTATAAGCACGGGAAACCTGCACGAAAAAACTTCGGAAGTATATAGCGATCATTGCCTGCTTACCAGTAACAGGCTGGTTATGGCCGATATGAACCGCATTTTTAAATACCTGGAAAATCCTAAAACGGGGATTGAGCAGTTGAAGCTTTGCAACACTTTGCTTATCAGTCCCACCTCTATGCGCAGGGAGTTACTGCTAATGATTAACCGCGAAATGAGGCAGGCGAAGGCTAAAAAATATGCTTCAATTACATTAAAGCTCAACTCACTCAGCGATCCGGAGTTGATTGAAAGTTTATATGAAGCAGCCGCAGCCGGAGTAGAAATTGAAATGGTGGTACGTGGCATATTCTGCCCCATGGTTGAGGGAAAAAAGCTGAAGCACCATATGTTGGGCATTAGCATTGTTGACGAATACCTGGAACATGCCCGGGTGATGATCTTTCATAATGGCGGTAAAGAAAAGGTGTTTATATCGTCGGCTGATTGGATGGTTCGTAACATAGATCACCGTATTGAAGCCGCCCTGCCTATTTTAGACAAAGGCATAAAACACGAGTTAAAAGATATAATTGACATACAGTTAAAAGACAATGTAAAGGCAAGGTGGCACGACAGTGCACTAAGCAATAACTATGTATCTTCCGAAGGCAAAAAGAAGATCAGGTCGCAAATAGAAATTTACCATTACCTCCACAATAAATTAAACGACAAGTGAGATTAGCAGCAATTGATATTGGAAGTAATGCAGCCCGCTTATTAATTACAGAGGTTATTGAAGGCAACGGTGAACCTGAATTTAATAAGTTAAACCTGGTGAGGGTACCACTGCGTTTGGGTTTTGATGTGTTTGAAAAAGGATACATAACCAAGCATAGAATTGGAATGATTTTTCAAACCATGAAAGCATACAACCACCTGTTGAATGTTTACGAGGTAACGAATGTTATCGCCCGTGCCACCAGTGCCATGAGGGATGCCAGCAACAGCCAGGATATTATACGAAAAGTAAAATTGGAGACCGGTATTGAAATTGAAATTTTGACCGGCGACCTGGAGGCATCTGTGATTTATGAAAACCATATAGCCGAGCATATGGATACTGACCATAGCTACATGTATATTGATGTTGGTGGTGGTAGCACAGAGCTTACTTTTTTCGCCGACAGCAAACTCATATACAAGCATTCTTTTAACATAGGCACCATCAGGATATTAAAAAACCTGGTAACTGATAGCGCCTGGGACGAAATGAAGGAAGCTGTAAAAACCATTACTAAAGGGCAAAAAAAGTTGGTTGCAATTGGTACAGGTGGAAACATCAACAAAGTGTTTTCGATGAGTAAACGCAAAGATGGAAAACCACTCAACATTGAATTACTTAAAGATTATTATAAGGAGTTATCTGCTGTATCGCTGGCAGATCGTATAAGGTTATATAAACTGCGTGAGGACCGTGCCGATGTTATTGTTCCTGCGCTTCAGATATATGTAAACGTTATGCGCTGGGCTGATGCCGAAGAAATATATGTTCCTAAAATTGGTTTAGCCGATGGCCTTGTTCAACATTTGTATTCGGAGTTGAAGAAGGGGAAGAAGTAGGAAGTAAGTCGTAAGTTATAAGTCGTAAGTAGTAAGTCGTAAGTTATTAGTCGTAAGTCATAAGTCATAAGTATTCAGAAGTAAGAATAAGAGTTTATCAAAGTCTACAAATTTAAACAATCACACTTCTTTTTATTATTCATTTTTCTCTATTCATTTTTCATTTTTTCAACATTCAACATAACTCTTCCCCCGTGTCAATACATAAAGAAATAAAAAAAGTTACTACCAATACGTTACAACGATTAAAGAACAATGGCGAAAAGATTTCGATGATAACTGCTTACGATTATTCGTTTGCAAGATTATTTGACAGTGCAGGTATTGATGTGATTTTAGTGGGCGATAGTGCCAGTAATGTAATGGCCGGACATGAAACTACTTTGCCCATCACCTTAGAGCAGATGATTTATCATGCTTCCTCTGTTATAAGAGGGATCAACAGGTGCCTGGTGGTTGTAGATCTTCCCTTTGGTTCGTACCAGAGCAACAGCGAAATAGCGCTGGCATCTGCTATCAAAATAATGAAAGAAACCGGAGCCCATGCAGTAAAACTCGAGGGCGGAGAAGAGGCAGTGGAAAGCATAAAGAAAATAGTTAAGGCTGGCATACCCGTCATGGGCCACCTGGGTTTAACTCCACAAAGCATCTATAAATTTGGCACCTATAATGTTAGGGCCAAGGAAGAAGGAGAAGCAAACAGGTTAAAGACCGATGCAATTTTATTACAGGAGGCTGGGTGCTTTGGATTAGTTCTCGAAAAAATACCGGCTAAATTGGCAAAAGAGGTTACGCAAAATCTTACCATCCCAACTATTGGCATAGGCGCCGGCAACCATTGCGATGGGCAGGTGTTGGTTATGCATGATATGCTGGGTATTAACTCTGAGTTTAAGCCCCGCTTTTTACGAACCTATCTAAACCTGGGTGAGCAAATAGATACAGCCGTAAAAAAATACATTACCGATGTAAAATCGGGAGACTTTCCCAATGAAAGCGAGCAGTATTAAAAGCTAGAAGATTGAATATAGTAGTCAGAAGATGAGTTTTGATGAAATCATTTATCGTACAATAACTACTCAATCATCAATGACACATTGATGGACTAATGCCTGATGACTACACTACCGGCTACAGTCTATGGGCTAACGGCTACTATTCCCTCACCGATTATACTTTTGGTTAATCCAAATTGTTTTCAACTTTTGAAAGGGCTTGGTACATTTACGTAATCCCTTAAAAAACGTGCTTTCCTTTGAACAAGAAAATTCTCATAATAACTGTGCATTTCGCGGCTTGGGCCTGCTTTTTCCTACTCCCTATCGTGTTTTTTCCGCATTCAAAAGATCCTAAATATCAAATGAGTGATACACTCAAATGGATGTTTTTCTGTATTGATGTTTACCTGGTCATTTTCTATTACTTCAATACAGAGGTAATAATCCCTTACCTGCTGGCCAAAAAAAGATGGCTTTGGTATTCTCTGGCAATCATTGGTTGCCTGTCGCTGTTTATTATGATACCTACGTTTTTTGAAGAGGCATTAAACCAGGAAAATCCTGGCAGGGCCAAATTTAAAATGGGAAGGCGTAGTCGTAGTTTGTACCCCTTTAACGGTAGCACGGCCGTGTTCTTTTTGGTGTTTACCGTAAGCACTTGCATAAAAGTTATTCAGCAATGGTTGTCAGCCGAGCAACGACAAAAATTAATTGAGACAGAAAAACTCAACACCGAGTTGTCATTTCTTAAGTCGCAAATCAATCCTCATTTCCTTTTTAATACACTCAACAACATATACTCGCTTGCTATAGTTAAGAGCGATGAAACTGCAGCCGCAGTAATGAAGCTTTCTTCTATCATGCGCTACGTTTTAAGCGATACAAAACAGCACCTGGTACCGCTGGAGAAAGAAATAGAATTCATACAACACTATATTGACCTTCAAAATTTAAGACTAACCGATAAAATAAAAATCAATTTTATAGTAAACGGCGAGCAGGAAGGCAAGCAGATTGCTCCTCTTCTTTTTATTCCGTTTGTTGAGAATGCATTTAAATATGGCATTAGTACCAAAGAACATTCTGAAATAAATATTACCATCAACATTAAACCCAACGAGATAGAATTTATAACCGACAATCGTATTTTGGCTCTTGAAACAGATGCCGAAAAAAAGAATGGCATCGGTTTAAAAAACACGAGGAGAAGATTGGAAATTTTATATGCCGACAAGCATACCCTTGAGATACACCGCAAAGAAGACCATTTCTATGTAAACCTAAAAATTACTCAATGATCCGTTGTATAGCTATAGATGATGAGCCTTTGGCGCTGCAGTTGATAAGAGAATACAGTTCAAAGATTCCCTTTCTCAACCTGATGCAAACCTTCACAAATCCTGATGAAGCAAAAGCCTGGCTTCAGCAAAATAATACAGACCTGCTATTTCTTGACATTCAAATGCCCGATGTAAACGGGATTCAGTTTTATAGATCACTCGCAAAAAAACCACAGGTAATCTTTACCACAGCTTACAGCGAGTTTGCAGTGGAAGGTTTTAACGTTGATGCCATTGATTACCTGCTAAAACCATTTGAATACGATCGGTTTTTAAAAGCGGCTTACAAAGCCAACGAATATCTTGATTTTTTAAGCAGCCAGGAAATGCAACTGGCCTCCATTTTTATTAAAGTTGATTACCAGTTAATGAAAATCAACCTGAAGGATATTGACCTGATTGAAGGATTGGATGACTACATACGCATTCATACAAAACCCCGTCCGGTACTCACACTCATGACTTTAAAAAGCCTCCAGGAAAAATTGCACCCTAAAGAATTTTTACGCATACATCGCTCCTACATTGTTCCGGTAAATAAGATTGAAAGCTTTGGAAAAAATAAGGTCCGCGTTGCGGGAAGAGATATCCCGATTGGTAGCAGCTATACCGAAGTTTACCAGCAATTGCTTAAAACTAAAAACCTTGAGCCTTAACTATATTGCCTCAGGGCTCGTTGTTCAATCTTTTGTATCATTTTGCTTTCTTAGTATTACAATATGTAGCTTTTTGCTGCTCTCTTACTTGTCCTTACTATAATCACAGATATTTATCTATCACAGTGCATTCTCTATCTTTACTATTTACAAATCACCTTACTCCTCAATATGGATTTTATTAAACAATTACATATAAATGATACCAATCCGGCTATCTCAACAGGCAGCAACTGGATTGATGGTAATGGACCTTTGTTGCAGTCTTACTCGCCGGTAGATGGAAAGTTGATTGCATCAGTTAATAGTGCAGATAAGGATTCTTACAACCAGGTAATTGCTACAGCCAAAAATGCTTTTGAACAGTGGCGTCTTTGGCCGGCACCCAAACGTGGTGAAGTAGTAAGGCAAATTGGCGAAGCTTTAAGACAAAATAAAGATGCTCTTGGCAGACTGGTCAGCTACGAAATGGGCAAAAGTCTGCAGGAAGGATTAGGCGAAGTGCAGGAGATGATTGACATATGTGACTTTGCTGTTGGCCTCAGCCGCCAGCTTCATGGCTTGACAATGCATAGCGAAAGGCCCGGTCACCGCATGTATGAGCAATGGCACCCGCTTGGGTTAGTTGGCATCATTAGCGCTTTTAATTTTCCCGTGGCCGTGTGGAGCTGGAATACCATGTTGGGTTGGGTTTGTGGAGATGTTTGCATTTGGAAGCCCAGCGAAAAAACACCTTTATGTGGCATTGCCTGCCAAAAAATAATAGCTACAGTTTTTAAAGCCAACAATGTTCCCGAAGGTGTAAGTTGTCTGGTACAGGGCGGCCGTGAGGTAGGTGAATGGATAGCAAACGATCCAAATATTGCTTTGGTCTCTGCTACAGGTTCAACGCGAATGGGAAAGTCAATAGGTGCTGCGGTGGGTGCTAGATTAGGTAAAGCTTTGCTGGAATTGGGTGGTAATAATGCCATCATCATTAGTAAAGATGCCGACCTGGAAATGTCGCTCGTAGGTTGCATTTTTGGTGCTTGCGGTACAGCCGGCCAGCGTTGTACTTCTACCCGTAGGCTTATTATTCACGAAAGTGTTTACGAAGCATTTAAATCAAAATTGGTAAACGCTTACAAGCAATTAAAAATAGGTGATCCCTTAAATGAGGCAAATCATGTAGGACCATTAATTGATAAGCATGCAGTTGATTTGTACCAGGAAACCATTAAAAAATGCACGGAGCAGGGAGGCAAATTTGTAGTGGAAGGTGGCGTTTTACAGGGGGAAGGATTTGAAAGTGGTTGCTACGTTAAACCTTGCGTAGCAGAAGTTGCGGCAGACATGCCTATTGTTCAGCACGAGACGTTTGCACCCGTTTTGTACCTGTTAAAATACAAAGATCTTGAGGAGGCAATCAATATTCAAAACAATGTACCCCAGGGTTTGTCTTCAGCAATCATGACGTTGAATTTGAGAGAAGCAGAAGCATTTCTTTCGGTTGCAGGCAGCGATTGTGGTATTGCCAATGTAAATATTGGAACAAGCGGGGCCGAAATTGGCGGGGCCTTTGGCGGAGAAAAAGAAACAGGTGGTGGTCGCGAAAGTGGAAGCGATGCCTGGAAGGTGTACATGCGCAGGCAAACCAATACCATCAACTATTCTAATACCTTACCCCTGGCACAGGGAATAAAATTTGATTTTTAAATTCATTTTAAAGTTTCATAATCAGTCCTATAGTTATTTTAATATTATCCTAAAGTTATTTTTGTACTGTGTTTTGTGAAATGCATTAACCAAATTTGTAAGGCAAAATTTTGTTTCCGTAATGCATAAACGATTACTCATTATTCTTATTGGGTTTGCTCTATACTCCGGCAACTTGCATGCGCAAACTGAGGTAAAAGGATGGCACCTGCTGGATGCACAGCAAAATGGGTACAATGGTATCAGCCTCTCTCCCACTTATCAATTTTTAAAAGGCAAAAAAAGCACTCCTGTAATTGTTGCGGTTATTGATACAGGCGTTGATACTACACAGGAGGACCTTAAAAACATTTTATGGAAAAATCCCGGAGAAATTCCAGGTAATGGTATAGATGATGATGGTAATGGTTATGTTGATGATGTATATGGATGGAACTTTTTAGGAGGAAAAGACGGTAGAAACATTAAAAGTGAATCATTAGAAGTAACAAGGGTATATCATAAGTACAAGAACAAATATTTTCACAAGATTGTTGATATTGATACCATGTGCAACAGCACACGTGAGGAATATGAACTTTGGAAAAAGGCGGCTAAAAATTTAGAGTTGAAACCTGAAGAGCAGGTTGATCTCATGTTTCTTGAAATGGCTTTTAAATCGGCCCGTAAAAATGAAAAGATTTTAAAGGAAGAGATGAATGCAGAAGAGTTCAGTGCAGAGCAGGTTGAAAAATTTCAACCTGAAACCTTAAAAGCCAAACAGGCAAAGCTAGGCTACCTCACCTTTTTTAAGATCACCGAATTTGAAACTACGGAGACCAATACCTCTGTCTTTTCGCAATTGGAAGAATTTATTTCAGGCAAAAAAAGAAGCAATCTTGCTAAGGATGTGGCACCGCCAAATTCAAGAGCAGAAATTGTGGGTGACAATTATAACGACATAAATGATCGCTTTTATGGTAATGCTGATGTGATGGGTCCTTCACCTATGCACGGGACGCATGTTAGTGGAATCATAGGCGCACAAAGAGACAATGGCATTGGCATGGATGGTGTGGCAGACAATGTACGCATCATGATGATAAGAGCACTGCCCGATGGCGATGAATATGATAAAGATGTTGCGCTTGCAATAAGATACGCAGTTGACAATGGCGCTAAAGTCATCAACATGAGTTTTGGTAAAAGTTTTTCGCCTGAGAAAAAGTGGGTTGACGAAGCTGTGAGGTATGCGGAATTAAAAGATGTTTTATTGGTTCATGCTGCAGGCAACGAGTCTGAGGACAATGATGAATCAGATAATTTTCCTAACCCCAATTTTGAGCTGTACAAGAAAACCACTGCACACAATTTTATAACTGTGGGTGCCAGCAGCGATGCTAAATTGAATGATGGCTGGGTGGCCGATTTCAGTAATTATGGAAAGAACACTGTGGATGTTTTTGCACCAGGGGTAAAAATTTATTCTACCTTCCCAGGTGTACACCAATATGGATTTTTAAAAGGAACGAGTATGGCTGCACCCGTTGTATCAGGACTTGCCGCACTCATTCGCTCTTACTATCCAACGCTTACTGCATCTCAGGTAAAGTATGTAATTGAAAAGTCTGTCACTACTTTGGACTCTTCAACACTTGTAGTAAAACCCGGGTCAAAGTCTAAAGTCAGAATAACAGAGTTGTGCAAATCGGGTGGAATTATTAATGCTTTCAAGGCTATTGAACTTGCAGCCGCCTCGGTAAATGATGTTAAACCTGTTGAAGTTAAAAAACCCCACCTTCCTAAATCTTCTTTTAAAAATACAAAACTCTCCCGGTAAATGTCAAGACCTACTCCCGGAACCTACCCTGCATATTTTGAAAATTACATAAGTAAAGTGCAGGCCAATACTGTTAAAGAAGCAATTGTTACTTATGGAAAAATATTGATTAATCGATTTAAGGCATTACCAGCAGAAAAAGCTGATTATGCCTATGCTGCAGACAAATGGACTTTAAAAGAAATGCTTCAACATATTATTGATACAGAGAGAATTTTTGCTTACAGGGCTGTTGCAATAGCAAGAAAAGAAACCATTGGCTTGCCGGGTTTTGATGAAAATTCTTATGCTGCTAATAGCAAAGCAAACTGTAGAGACTGGGATGGTTTATTGGAAGAGTTTTCGGCCGTAAGAAATGCAACCGATCTTTTGCTTAAAAGTTTTGACGAGGAACAACTCTCACAACAAGGAACAACCAATAACAATCCAACAACAGTAAATGCCATAGCATTTATCATTTATGGCCATATCCTTCATCATCTTAATATTGTTAACGAGAGGTATTTATAGTTTCAGCTAAAGCTGAAGACATGCCTGAAGTATAAGACCTATTTCAAAGTATAATCGGTACTCTTAACCGCTGCAATAAATGCAGCCAGCTTTAAAGGGTCCAGTGCGCCATCTGTTCTTACTCCATTACATATATCCACGCCAAAGGGCTTCACTTTTTCTATAGCTTCCGCCACATTATTTGCATGCAACCCACCTGCTAGAAATACTGGTATGTTTACAGTGTCTACCAGCTCCTGGCTAAGATCCCAATTGTGCGTATTGCCGGTTCCTCCCAATATTTTAATATGGGCTGACGGGTTACCACTATCCAGTAAAATTGCATCAACAAACATTGATGTCCTTTTCGCCTCTTTTATACTTTCATCACTTGTTACATGAATGACCTGCACAATCTTAACCTGTGGTAATGCCACCCTGATGTCATGATAAGTTCCCTCAGTTAATTCATCAACAATTTGAATAGTGTTAGCAGCGGTGCGTTTCAGGTGGGCAATTATACTTGTGCTGGATTGTTCGCTGGTTAATAAAAAAGAAGCAACAGGAGGCGGTATATATAAGGCAATTTCCCGAATTAACTCATCCTCAATTGGTCCGGGGCCACTTGGCATTTTTCCAACCAGCCCCAATGCATCTGCTCCATATTTTATGGCCATGCTGGCTTCATCAATCGATGAAATGCAACAAACTTTTATTCTCGTTCTCATAATGGCTGTCAAGATTTTTTTTCATCAACCAATCATTTTGAAGGTCGTTACCTAAAATAAAAACATGCTCATCAAATTTTTTAAAACCAAACTTTTTGTAAAACTCAATGGCTCTCGAATTGTGTTCCCAAACTCCCAACCAAATACAATCCATACCCATTGATTTGGCAATTTTTATACATTCCTGCATTAGAAACTTGCCAACACCTTTGCCAATAACTTGCTGCGCACAATAGATCCGGCTTATTTCAATACAATTGTAAGCGGGTCGGTTGAATTGTTGATTATGTAAGGAAAGCTTAGCATATGCAACAGGTAATTTCTCCTTTTCAACAATTAAAAGAATATTCTCAGGGTCAGAAATTTCGAAAAGAATAGCAGTATCATTAAAATTCTTATCAAGATATAGGGCCATATCCGAGGCCGTATTCAGTGCATGAAATGTATCAAAAAAGGTCTGCCTGCTTAAACTTGCAACCAGCGCTGCATCATTGATATCAGCTTTCCGTATTTGTAACATTCTAATAGTATCTGAGTGCAAATATTAAGGTTGATAATTGGCATTTTCTATCACCATGGCACCGGCGCCACCACCACCATTACAAATACCTGCAGCACCGTATCGGCCATTATTTTGATTTAAAATATTCAACAGGGTAACAACAATTCTGGCACCGCTTGCCCCCAATGGATGTCCTATACTCACTGCTCCTCCATGTACATTAACCTTTGAAGCATCTAATTTCATTCGCCTTGAATTTTCTATACCTACAACTGCAAATGCTTCATTTAACTCTACAAAACTTATATCATCCAGGGTTAAACCGGCTTTGGCTATTGCTTTAGGTACCGCCAGTGATGGCGTAGTAGTAAACCATTTAGGATCCTGTTCTGCATCTGCATAGCTTAAAATAATAGCTAATGGTTTAATGCCTAATTCATCAGCCTTTTCTTTGCTCATAAGCACTACAGCCGCGGCTCCATCATTCATAGTTGAAGCATTGGCTGCAGTAACAGTACCCTCTTTGGAGAATGCAGGTTTAAGTCCAGCGATCTTATCAAATTTTACATTAAAAGGCTCTTCATCTTTGTTCACCACAATTGGATCGCCTTTTTTCTGGGGTATCTCAACTTGTACGATTTCATCTCCAAACTTTCCCTCATTCCATGCTGCCTGGCTTCTTTTATAACTTTCAATGGCAAATCCATCCTGGTCTGCCCTGCTTATGCCACACTCCTTACCACACATGTCGGCAGCATTACCCATAGCAAGTCCGTCGTATACATCAGTTAAGCCATCTTTCGATATTCCATCAACAAGGGGCATATTTCCATACTTATTTCCCCAGCGGATGTTAGCATAAAAGGGAACATTGCTCATGCTTTCCATACCTCCGGCAACAACAACATCTGCATCGCCAAGAGCAATTGCAGCAGCACCCAGGGCAATGCTTTTCATACCGCTTGCACAAACTTTATTTACCGTAGTACAAATAACACTATCAGGCAAACCTGAGAGCTTGCTAGCCTGCCTTGCCGGGGCTTGTCCAAGATTAGCCTGTAATACACAACCCATGTATAATTCATCAACAATTGCCGGGTCAATACCTGCTTTTTTAATGGCTCCATCAATTGCAATAGCTCCCAATTGACTAGCGCTTACATCTTTTAAACTTCCACCAAAACTGCCTATAGGTGTGCGAACTGCTGAAACAATATATACTGTTGTTTTTTTCATAAATCAATCGTTAAGTATAGTTGAAACTAAATGTTTACATACAAAGATACTGAGGTAGCTATTTTATACTCCTGGCTGTGTTTAGAGAACAATAATCTTAACGGAATTGATTAAAATACGACAGTTATAACCTGCTGTCTATTTTCAATTCTCTTACACTTTCAATTTTTACTTTGTTGAATTGCTGGTGAAGTGGGTTGATCAAAAAATTATAGTCCTCTGGCATGATCGAAGATGGAATTTGCAATGCGAGATATTCTGAGGCTTGCACAAACAAATCGCCAAACTTCTTCAACTTTTCGTGTGGAGGAAAACCATCCCAACCTGCCGGGAGATCATGTACTTCTAATTTATTAATGGAAGCCTCAGGTAACACAATTGTGGCCAGAGAGTAACCTGTACGCAACAATTTGTCCATATGTACCACGCTTTCCAGTAAAGCAAGGGCTGCCGTTGCAGCTGTATAAAGAACAAAAACTCCTTTACTGTTCCACCTGCCCGGGTAGTGTGCAGCTCCATACCCTGACAGATCGTTAATGAATTGGTTTTTGCTTATACGGTAAACTTTCATTTAAGCAAAAATTCCATGTTCTATTCTTCCCAATTCTTCCTGGAGAATTTCAATACCAAGCGATGTATCTAAGAGCTCTTTAGGTTTTATGTTACCCAAAGCAACAATTGTACTGTTCATCCAGGTTTTAAAGTTATCTAAGGAGCCAAAAACCTCGGAACCCCTACTAAACAAACGGGCTAGCTCTATAATTCTTTCGGACTGCTCAGGATTTAAAAGGGTATCGTTGGTGTACCTGCGCAAAGTGCGTTCGCTGGTATGTAAAATGGAAGCTATTTCGGAAGCAGAAATATCAGTGGTTTTGATAAGGTGCAATAAAGTTTGCATGGGTACACCCTGGCGAATAAGCGATATATATTGATGCTTATTAATAACACCATCGATATTTGACGGTGCCGTTTTATTTCGTAAAAAGGAAGAAATTGAAGGAACCCCGGAGGAGAATGCGTTGATGTAAGTAACCTCGGGTTCATTTACAGTTAAGGGATTATTAACTGCTTTTTGATTTTTGACTGTATACTTTGAGGGCTTTCTCATTTCATCTATTTGACCGTAAATTACGGCCATTTGTCCAGATTAAAAACTTTTTCTCTCCTTTTTTAACCCAATAAACAAAAATATCCAGCCAAGTATAAAAGCAAGGCCACCAAATGGAGTTATGATGCCGATCCAGTTTGCAGCGGGTTTAACAAGTGCAACAAAAAAGGTTAATACATACAGCGAACCACTAAACAACATAATACCTGTTATAAAGAATCTTCCAGCATTTCTAATCCACTTATTTGCAAAATCTTTATAAATAAACCCTGTAGCTAATAGTGCAAAGGCATGATAAAACTGATACCGTACACCTGTTTCAAATGTATTTACAGCATTCTCTGATACTACCTGTTTTAGCGAATGAGCTGCGAATGCTCCTAAAATAACTGCCAGGGCACCTAATATTGTAGCAATCTTTAAAAAGGATCTATGCATGTTGTTTAATAATTTTAAGAAGGTTACTTTCTGTTATTTGAAGATTGGTTAGCCTATACTGCGACTGTTGATAATAAGGCAAACGTTCGTTTAGTTTTTGACCTAAAAAAACACCGAGTTCAGAGGTTTTTAATTCCCTAATCAATGGACGGTGGTCCTTTTCCTTATTCAGTCTTTCGGCCAAAATTTCGATAGGTTCATCCAGCCAAATGGTAATGCCATTCTTATTCATCCAACTCATATTATCGCTAAAACAGGGTGTTCCGCCACCACAACTTAAAATAAATTGCTTTTTCTCTTTAAAAAGCCTCAGCATTTTGGCTTCTTCCTTTCTAAAATATTCTTCACCTGACTGGTCAAACATTTCTGCTATAGATCTTTCATCCATTTGCTCAATCAGGTTGTCAAGATCGTATGCCGGTACTTTAAGTTTCTTTTTTAATCGTTCGGACCAAAATGTTTTACCCGAACCCATCATTCCAATTAAAAATACTTTAATGGCTGGTTGGTTTTGAGTTTGCATTACGGAGGTCGACACGCTCATACATTTAAATTGAAGGTTGGATTTGATGCGACAATTATAAATTTCTTGCCTCAATAAAAACTAATTATTTAAAAGCATTAAGGCCTGTTATGTCCATTCCTGTTATAAGTAAATGAATGTCGTGTGTTCCCTCGTAAGTAATCACACTTTCCAGGTTCATCATGTGGCGCATTATGCTATACTCTCCGGTTATACCCATGCCCCCCAAAAGTTGGCGTGCATCTCTTGTTATGTTGGCGGCAATTTCGCAACTGTTACGCTTTGCCATTGATATTTGTGCCGGAGTAGCACGGCTTTCATTCATTAAAACCCCCACGCGCCAAACTAATAATTGCGCCTTGGTAATTTCTGTAATCATCTCAGCAAGTTTTTTCTGTTGCAACTGAAAACCGCCAATTGGCCTGTCAAATTGTACGCGTTCCTTGCTGTATTGTAATGCAGTATCATAACAATCCATAGCGGCGCCCAATGCACCCCAGGCAATACCATAACGGGCTTTACTCAAACAGCCCAATGGACCTTTTAAACCTTTTATCTCCGGAAAAATATTTTCTTTGGGAACCTTTACATTATCAAATACCAACTCGCCGGTAGCACTGGCCCGTAAGCTCCACTTGTTATGTGTTGTCGGTGTAGAAAATCCATCCATATCTCTTTCTACAATTAAACCGCGTATATCTCCATTATCATCTTTTGCCCACACTACTGCTACCTGTGCAAATGGTGCATTGCTAATCCACATTTTAGCACCATTTAATATAACATGATCGCCGGCATCTTTAAAATTAGTAAGCATACCAGCAGGGTTACTTCCATGGTCAGGCTCTGTTAAACCAAAGCACCCAAGCCACTCACCACTTGCCAGTTTTGGTAGATATTTTTGCCGTTGAGCCTCTGTTCCGTATGCATAAATCGGAAACATAACCAAAGACCCCTGTACAGAAGCAGTAGAACGTACACCACTATCCCCACGCTCCAGCTCTTGCATCATCAAACCATAACTTATATAATCAAGTCCTCCTCCCCCATATTCTGTTGGAATTGTTGGACCAAAACAACCTATTTCGCCAAGTTGCTTAACAATCTGTACCGGAAATTCCGCCCTTTGCGCATAGTTTTCAATAATGGGTGATATTTCTTTCTTTACATAACTTCTGACAGAATCCCTTACCATTTTCTGTTCCTCACTCAACAGATCATCTAGCAAGTAATAGTCAGGTGATTGGAAATTATCGGTTTTGGATGCCATGTAGATAGTTTTTTGAGTGAAGTTGAAGAGAGATTTTTTAATACAGCTTCATGTAGGAAACTTAACAAACTTTAAAAATATAAGTTTTACATAAAGCAGGTTAACCCAACAGTAGGTTTATAGTTTCCCGTTTGTAACAAAAATAACAGGATGCAATTACCCGCCAACGAAATGTTGTACTTTTCTTTCCTTAAATAAGCAACATGAAAGGAAAGTATTTACTCATCATAACTTTTTTACCGCTTGCCTTAATTGCTCAAAATCATAAAGCAAAATCCTCAAACCCTATTCACAAACAGGTTGTAACAAAGGCACCCGCTTACGAAATGAAACAATATTTTTTTGTGATGCTTACCAAAGGATCAAGACGGGGCGAGATAACTGACACGGTTGTATTAAACAAAATTCAGGAAGGTCATATGCAAAATATTACCAGCCTTGCCGCCCAGGGGAAATTAATTGTAGCCGGGCCCTTTGGCGATGAAAGCGACTGGAGAGGTATTTTTATTTTTGACGTTCCTACTAAAGAAGAAGTTGAAACTCTATTGAAAACAGACCCCGCCATTGCAGGAGGTAGGTTAGGATACGAAATTCATCCGTGGTGGACTGCAAAGAATTCCGTTTTTAAATAAACAAGTTGCCTTAGTCCAACGTTGAGGGGCAAACAAATAATACAACCCTGCAAAGCTTAATTTGCACAAAATAGTTTGCATGAACATGAACTTTAAAGCAACTGCTTCTTTTGCTGAAGCGAAGGATGCGGCTGATGAACTGAAGCATTTTAAAAGCAGCTTTCACTTTCCTAAATCGGGTGATAAAGACGTAATATATTTTTGTGGCAATTCATTAGGTCTTCAACCCAAAAATGTAGAAGCTGCAATGATGCAGGAGCTAAGCGATTGGAAAAACCTGGGCATAGGTGGATTTTTAAAGGCCAAAAATCCATGGATGTACTACCAGGAATATTTCAAGCCATCCATGGCAAAAATTGTAGGTGCCAGGCCCGATGAAGTTACTGTAATGAACAGCCTTACTGTTAACCTGCACCTGTTGATGCTGACTTTTTATAAACCAACGGAACAACGGTATAAAATAATAATGGAAGAAGGTGCATTTCCTTCTGATCAATATGCAGTAGAAACACAGGCAAAACTTTATGGTTTTGATCCGGCAAAAGCAATTATAGAAATCTCCCCAAGGCAAGGAGAAAGAACTTTACAAACAGAAGATATTCTGGCAGCAATTGAGCAACATAGTAATGAATTGGCAATGGTAATGCTTGGTGGAATTAATTACTACACCGGGCAGTTATTTGATATGAAGACCATCACTGCTGCCACGCATAAGGCAAATGCCATTGCCGCATTTGACCTGGCCCATGCTGTTGGTAACGCCCCTCTTGCCTTACACGACTGGGATGTTGACTTTGCAGTTTGGTGCAGTTATAAATATTTGAATGGAGGTCCCGGTGCTGTAGGTGGAGTGTATGTACATGAGCGTTTTGCAAATGACCCTGAAATACCACGCCTTGCAGGTTGGTGGGGCAACGACGAGGATGGTAGGTTTAAAATGGAAAAAGGTTTTATAGCCAAACCCAATGCAAGCGGATGGAACATTAGTACGGCTCAAATATTAAACATGGTTTCACTAAAAGCTTCGCTGGAATTATTTGAGGAAGCAGGCTTTGAAAATATTAGAACCAAAAGCGTTGACCTGACTGCATATCTCGAATTTCTGCTTCATCAACTCAACAACTTAAATTTTGAAATAATTACCCCGGCTGACCCGGCTGCACGTGGCGCCCAGCTCTCTTTATATTTTAAAGAGAGAGGCAAAGAGATACATGAGAAAATGATTGAAAGCGGAATAATTGTAGACTATCGCGAACCCGGCGTAATACGTGTGGCTCCTGCCCCATTGTATTGTTCGTACTCAGATGTTTATAAGTTTTATGAAATATTAAGAGATCATTTTTAGTGTTGTGAAAAACAGGGTATTTTTTTATTGTCCAGGCATTGGTAATACTATTAAACTTTTCTTACTGCCTGCCCCGTCACACTTGCGGGGTCGCACACTTGTACGGGATAGCCTGTTGCAACAAACAAATTGCAAAGGCTTAGCAACAAATGCGGATGCATAGCTCTACAGCGATTAACAGTACAAGGGTGCGACGCAACGAAGGCCAATAAAAGTTATACTGCTGGCTACCAAAAATTATGACACGCCATAACCATACTTATTTAGCACTTGGAGACTCATATACCATTGGTGAAACTTTGCCTTTGTATGATTCATTTCCATACCAGGTAGTTCAAATGCTAAGAAATAATGGCTTCCATATGCATGCTGCAGAGATTGTTGCCAAGTCAGGCTGGACAACTTTTGAGCTGGCTGAGAAATTATTACATACCAGTTTTTCAGTTACCTATGATTTTGCAACATTACTCATAGGCGTTAACAATCAATACAGGCTGTTGTCCGTTGAAGATTACAAAACCGACTTTGAATTTCTCTTAAAAAAAGCACTTCATTTCACTGCTGATAAACCATCACATGTGTTGGTTTTATCAATCCCTGACTGGGGCAAAACTCTTTTTGCTGCAAATAAGCATCCTGAAAAAATTACTAATGAAATCACCCAATTCAACGAAGTAAATAAGAAGCTCGCTGAGCAATACAAAGTCCAATACATCGACTTAAACCTTGAGCATTCAACTTTAGTATTAGAGGGTTCATTATTGGCTGAGGACGGTTTGCATTATTCAGCAATAGAACATGCAA
>JBBQVY010000064.1:0-22052 GCA_038211085.1 Chitinophagales bacterium
TACTACAAAACACCTACACATAATATCATTCTCTGGGGAATAATATTCAATAGCTATCCTAATACTAAAAAGGCTTTAGACTCCAGCATAGGCAATACGTAACATACCACCGGCAATACTTAATGGTAATGTACCAACGGGAAAGCCATTTATTAAATATCCTTTGAGAATCCGCTACTCTTAATTCTAAAATTTAAAAACATGAAAAAAGTATTATTTATCATTTTTTCACCAGTTACCAAGCTTACGGGCATAATCCTCCATTTTATGACTCTTTCTACTCAATTTATTTATACTTAAACCCAAAAATCTTCGCTTATGAAAGAAAATCATCTAAATTACTTTGTTTACCATTCATTCCCCGCTGTACCCAAAACAATTGTTCTATCCATTATGTGCTTACTGTTTTGTTATAACATAAGTGCACAAATAAATTCCAAAAAAAACAAAAGTTCGAACCATAACCCTGCTAGTGAAAATGTAGCAAAACGAAGTCTTATATACCAAACGATTGCTTCGGAACAAAACACTTTTGGGTACGATATCTTAGACCATGGTAAACCCCTGGTCCATCAACCGTCCGTGCCGGGCATGCCTGGCAACAGGGGCTTTGCAAACAGGAAGGACGCAGCGAAATGTGCTGAATTAGTAATTAAAAAAATCAACCTAAATATTATGCCTCCAACTATTACAAGGCATGAATTGGATTCTTTAAAAAACTAAAAATCTTGGCTATGAAAATCATTTATTTAATGTTAATAGGTATTGTAAACTTTCAGGTAGTTGATGGGCAAACTTGCGTGGCAACTATTACCGCCAGTGGACCCACCGCTTTTTGCGAAGGACAAAGTGTGATTTTAACAGCTAATGAAAATACTACCTGGACACGAAAAGCAAATTTTGGAGGCGTCAGTCGTTATGGTTCAGTGGCGTTTGGTATAGGCACAAAAATTTATGTAGGAACGGGGACGGAAAGTATTCCTGAAAACACCCTTAAGAACGATTTTTGGGAATATGATCCTGCAGGAGACACGTGGAGCCAAAAAGCAAATTTTGCAGGTGGTCCACGCCATAGTGCTGTAGCCTTTTCTATTGGCAATAAAGGTTATGTTGGTACGGGGCTGGAAAATACTGAAAAGAATGATTTCTGGGAGTTTGATCCGACGGCTAATACATGGCTTCAAAAAGCCAGCTTTGCGGGTACGCCGCGTTATGGTTCTGTGGGGTTCTCTATTGGTAACAAAGGATTTATTGGAACTGGGGCAGATCTACAAGGTATTTGCACAAACGATTTTTGGCAGTACGATCCGTTTACCAATATATGGACCCGCAAGGCTGATTTTGGTGGTCCATCGCGGTACCTTGGTGTGGGTTTTAGTATTGCAAAGAAAGGGTACATCGGAACAGGGGCCTCAGGCCATTCATCTGAACTTAAAGATTTTTGGGAATATGACCCCGCAGTGGATAACTGGACAAAAAAGCCTGACTTGGCAGGAGCCGGCAGAAATGCAGCCGTAGGCTTCCGCATTGCTAACAAGGGCTATATAGCACTTGGTTTTGATGGAATATCAAGTCATCTTAAAGATGTATGGGAATATGATCCTGCCTTCAATCAGTGGATACGGAAAGAGGATTTTACAGGAAACGCACGGGGAAATTCCATTGCAGTCGGCTTGGCCACAAAGGCTTATATCGGAACTGGCAGTGAAAATGTTACCGCGAAAAATGATTTTTGGGAATTTGATCCGGATATAAATACATATTTATGGTCGAATGGCGAAACAACCCCGGTTATCAAGGTAACCACTACTGGAATTTATACCGTTACCATAACCCAAAAAGATGGTTGTAGTGTAACTTCAGATCAGATAGAAACAGAACAAACTAACTGCAAAAATTATTACTCAAAATTTCCGGGCGACCTTCATAATCTGTCAACCTGGGGGGTTAATGAAGACGGCAGCGGTCAGCAACCTACAGATTTTGGGGAAGGTAAGATATTTCATTTAAGAAATCTTATTCCAGATAACAATGTAGGTTTTGTACACTACAAATTAACAGGTGATTGGGCAGTTGGAGGAATTATTACATTACCCGCTACGACAAATATTTTTCCAGCCTATTTGAGTTTAAATCATCACACGCTAACCCTTAGTTCAACCATTGAAATTGAACCAGGTGGTTTTAGAATTGGAGGTTTATTAGGAGGCCCGAATTCAAGTCTTGTTATTAAAGGAAATGTTCTTGCTTTCTTTGGTGTATCGGCGTTTGTTGGCCAAACGGCAGAATTAAAGGACTTAACAATTGAGCAATACGCTTCAGCAACTTTTATCAATCCACTCAATATTTTTGGAACCTTGAACATCAAGAATGGCTACATCTCAAGTAATTACCCAGTTACTTTAAAAAGTACCGCTGCCGGTACAGCAAGAGTTGAGCAGTATAATAATAATCCTGATTTCAATATTACCGTTGAACGCTTTATACCTGCACGTAGGGCATGGCGTTTATTGTGTTCACCACTTGATGGACCGCAAACCATTAACCAAGCCTGGCAGGAACATAATCTTGATCCACAGCCAAATACCGGAACAATAATAACAGGGGGCTCTACTGCCATGGGCTTCGATCCGGCAAATGGTGCAAACCCTTCCATACTCACTTTCGATAACCCAACTAATAGTTGGAAGCCGATTGCGAACACAAATAATACACAAGTAGGTTTTGGTCCATACATGGTATTTGTACGAGGCGACAGAACAGTGCCAGCAAATGTAAATATTCCACCTACCAACACAACTTTACGATCAATCGGCAGGTTGATAGCAGGTGATCAGACCTTTACCGTCAATAGAAACGGCTTTACAGCCATTAGAAATCCATTCGCCAGTCCAATCGATTTCGATTTAATAAACAGGACAAATACCCGGAAAAATTTTTATGTATGGGATCCAAAATTAGGTGGCACCTATGGAGTAGGTGCCTGGGTATTGGTTAGCTATAACGGAACAAATTACACAGTGACTCCAAGACCCGTTAGTCCTGAAAGCCAATACATACAGTCTGGTCAGGGATTTATGGTTCAAGCCTTCGATCCAACTAAAGATGCTCATATAATAATTGGAGAATATTCAAAAGCCTCAACTCCATCTGCCAACGTCTTTAGATCTGCTCCTATTTCCGCCTTGCGCACCACCCTTCAAATTGAAGAAAGCGACAAAAGCGAAAGCACATTGGATGAAGCCATGGTGTCGTATGGGCAGAATTTCTCAAACACCATTGATGACCTGGATGCACCCAAACCATCCAACTTTACCGAGAACCTGAGCCTGTTGCATAATGGTACCGAACTAATGCTGGAACGCAGGCAACCCACCGCAAACACCGATACGCTGTTTTTTAAAATGTGGAATATGGAGAAGAAGGCCTATCAGCTGAAATTTACGACAGAAAATTTTGCTTCGTTACCTTATAGATATGCAAACCTGGCAGATAAATACCTGAACACTTTTACTTCAATAAGTCTTAGTGAACCCACCAATATTAAGTTTAAAGTGGATGGCAATGCTGCTTCTTCAAACCCACAGCGTTTTATAGTGGTACTGTCTAAAGACAAATTAAGCGACGCCATAACTTCTGGAAAAGGCTCCTTTAAAGTATTGCCCAACCCGGTAAATGGAAGAACCATCCAGTTGCAGTTCATTAATCAACCAAAAAGCAGTTATACCATTGAATTGGTCAACAGCCTGGGCCAAATAATGTACAGAAGCCAGGTGCAACATCCCGAAGGAAATGAAGTAATAGAAGTAATATTAAAAAATAATACGGCAAAAGGCATGTACCAGTTGCATATGTCGGGTGCAGGCACTACTTTTAAAACCACGCTTCCTTTAATCCTTAATTAAATTTCTTAAACATTTAAAACCAAAACACCATACGTTATGAATTCAAACAAATTATCAAAGGCCCTTATTTTTGCAGTTACATTTCTTTTAATTTCAGTTTGGGCTGTTGCCCAGCCAGGCAATCCTGGTCAGGATCCAGACCCGAGTCCTGGTGTTCCTTTAGACCTGGGGTTATCAGCCTTTATTGCCGCAGGTGTAGGATATGCTGCAAAAAAAAGAATGGATAAGAAAAAAGCCGGCAAAACCCCCAACACTCTGCCCAAGTAATGGCAGTTGAACGGGAATAATTACCATTCGCAAAGGAAAAATAATTATCCATTGCGAGTGGTAATTTTTTTATTTTTCCATTTTAAAGTTTATTATGAAATCCAATCAACTGAATAAAATTTCTTCATTTCTTGATGTTCGGTATTTAATTACTTTCCTCATTATATTGTTAGTTGTCTATTTCGGAAATCTTGCCTATATAACCCTTATCGATCCCAGGGGCATGGTGTATAGTTCCTTTCTCGATCAGCATTTTAATTATATAAACTGGCTAAGAAATTCTTACCTCTATACATCCAATTTTCTTGCACACCTGGCCGGAATGGATACGCATATAACCTTCCCTTACAGTTTAACCTCGGCAACGGGCAGACATGTTGAAATGGTATATGAATGTTTGGGAATAAACTTTTTTAGTTTCTGGACGGCTTTTGTTTGGGCTAACAATCAAAGTATACCTTTTAAAATAGCCTGGTGGCTCAGCGGTCTGTTGTGCATATGGTTCATCAATTGTGTTAGGGTGGCAATACTCTTAATGGCGGTTGTTAACCATTGGCAATACAACAGGTACATGGACCATCATACCCTTTTTAATTTATTTGCTTACGCACTAATAGCAGTGTTTATTCTTGCTTATACAAAACAGCATGAAAGATCGCATCGGCTAGCTGTTTCTTAAAGCAGACTATTACCTTCAAACAGAATTTGTCTTAATGTATTTCACCCAACCTCACCTTATTCTTCTTTTTCCTAAGAATATTAACTATACCACGTTACGCTCTTAATCCTGTTTATGAGTTGGGGATAAACCTGTCTCATTACTTCATTAAACAAATTGTTACGCGTAGGATCGCCGCGACGGTTGTTATTAATCATAGCCCAATCGTAAGCGCTTAAAGCGCGGCTATCGCCCCTGTAAGTTGCATACTCTTCCTGGGTGGTATAGCCTCCCGGAAAATCCTCGTACAAAACGGTACGGTTTGTTTTGGGGTCTGTAATTCGTACCGATAAACTGCCACGGGCTTCAATATACCTTTGAGTGATATATAATGTTGCATATACTGTTGTGTATATTGGTTTCCCATCTTCATTTTTGCCGGTTACTACATTGCTACTCACCTGCCTGGTACTAGTGTTTTGCGTAGGTATGGGCATATACAATTCGTTCCATCTCATATCTACTATCCGGTCAGGATAAATCTTATTCTGGTAAGCTTCCCGTTCGGTATAAACTCTTACGTTATTTGATGATCCTAATTGATATCGAAGATCAGTAACAAACCGGTCCTGCATGTAATCGTTGTTAAAACCGTAATAGCTATAATTGTTATTGTAATAATCAACCGGGTTGATGACTATTTCTAAAATGCTTCTTTCATTTGCAATGGCCATTAAATTACTTACATCCTTGTAGCCGGGTACCAGGTGGTTAGCTTTTGAAAGCAAATTGTAAGCTTGCATAGCAGACTGGCGATCATCTCTATTTAAAAAATTACTGGCCCTGTCGTATAAGCTTTCAGCAGCTTTATCCCTGGCACTAGTATAAGCCTCCTCATAATTCTGCACAGTTACCAGCCTTCTTGCCTGATCATTACCCGACACTTTTGCGGCAAGCATATTCAATTGCTCGTATTCTTTCATAATACGCTCCCATTTATCGGGCTGCTGTCCGGCCTGGTAAGATTTAATGTTGCTCATATGTTCAATAACTGCAGACGAATAGACATCTTTAAATTGCGATTGCAGCAAAGTGTCGCCAGGCGCTTTGGTAATTGTTGACAATGCACCAAAAACAGTTCTGTCAGTGCCCGAATTATTTAGTGAACCTAATCCACCACAGGATGTAAGAACCAACAATACTGAGGCGGCAACAATCCAACTTTTCATATTTTGTGGTTTTAAAATGTTTTGAAACATCTTGTTGTCAATCAATTATTAGTCAAACTACAGACCAATAATTGCCTCGTTAATGTTAATTAGCAAAGGCCGTTTCTTCAAATAATTATAAAGTTTTGGTCGTCTGCAAAAAGTTTCTACGTCATTTGACCCGGCAGATTTGTGTTTGATATTTAAGCATATAATGCCAAATCCTCATCTTACTCTGCTATAAATAGGTGGATTTGATGAGGAAGATTGTAGTCGATGAAAATTTAACATCAAAATTTTTACTGTAAATCAATACTTTGCAAGGGTCGGATAAAAAATAGTTGTATTTTTTGTTCTTTTTAGGACCACTATGCTCTTACCTTCGCCACCCGAAATAATTCGGAGCATTTTACAACCGCCGGGATAGCGTCGGTTTCATTTAAAAAGAATAATAATGAGCAAACTACATTTTACAACCAAAAGTGCGAACGAGGCTACCGTGCAACGTGATTGGTACGTTGTTGACGGCACTAATCAAACCGTTGGTCGCATTTGTGCAAAAATCGCTGCCATTCTTCGTGGTAAGAACAAGGCGTACTACACTCCCCACGTGGATTGTGGTGATTTCATAATCGTTACTAATTGCGAGAAGGTAAAGTTTACAGGCAACAAAATGGACGAGAAGGTTTACCTGAATTACTCAGGTTACCCCGGTGGTAAAAAAGAAGAGGTTGCTAAAGACCTGATCAAACGTCGTCCTGAGGTTATCGTTGAAAGAGCTGTAAAAGGTATGCTTCCTAAAAACCGTTTGGGACGCAAAATGTACAAAAAGCTTTTTGTATACGCTGGCGACAAACATCCTCATACTGCACAACAACCAAAGGAACTTAAATTTTAAAAAAAGTATCAAGAAGTTAGTATCAGGTATTTAGAAAGAACCTACTAAAACGATTTTTCTTACTACTTGCTACTTACTACTAAAATCTATACAAAAAATGGAAAAACAAAAAAATGCTGTAGGTCGTCGTAAGGAGGCTGTTACAAGAGTTTTCTTAAGCAAGGGCGGCGGTACCATTACCGTTAACGACAAAGATTACAAAGTATATTTTCCACTGGTTTATTTGCAAAACCAGGTTGAGCAACCTTTCAAAACCGTAAATGCTGCCGATAAGTTTGATGTAAAAATTAATGCAACCGGTGGTGGTTTGAAAGGCCAGGCCGAAGCTGCAAAGCTGGGTATTGCCCGTGCTTTACTTGAAGTAGATCCTGAATTGCGTCCATCGTTAAAAGCTGCCGGTTTATTAAAGCGTGACCCCCGTAGTGTTGAGCGTAAAAAACCAGGTAAGAAAAAAGCAAGAAAGAGCTTCCAGTTCAGTAAGAGATAGCCCCCTCGATCCCCCGAAGGGGGAAGTTTGGGCAAAAAAGTTCTTAAACATTATTTCGAAACTTTAAAAATATCGCTTCTTAAATCCCTCCTTTGGAGGGTGGGGAGGCTCTTAATTATTATGGAAAATAACACTTCATTACAACAGCAACTTTTGGAGGCCGGCGTACACTTTGGTCACCTTAAGAAGAAGTGGAACCCTAAGATGTTGCCTTACATCTTTGCCGAAAAGAAAGGTATTCACATCATTGACCTTAACAAAACTGTTGAAGGTTTACAGGAAGCTGCGGCTGCTATGAAAAGCATTGCAAAAAGCGGTAAAAAAATAATGTTTGTTGCTACTAAAAAGCAGGCAAAAGAGATTGTTACCGAAGCTGCTAAAAAAATAAACATGCCTTTTGTAACTGAGCGTTGGTTAGGTGGTATGCTAACTAACTTCAATACCGTTCGTAAGAGCGTAAAGAAGATGCAGAACATCGAAAAAATGCTTAATGATGGTAGTGCAGAAAGCCTTACTAAAAAAGAGCGTTTAACATTAACCCGCGATAAGGACAAACTTGAAAAAGTATTAGGCGGTATTGCACAGTTAGGTCGTGCCCCTGCAGCTTTATTCCTTGTTGATATAGGACACGAGCATATTGCCCTTGCCGAAGCAAAGCGTTTAGGCGTTACTACTTTCGGTATGGTTGATACCAACAGCGATCCTAACAAAGTTGACTTTGCTATTCCTTCAAACGACGATGCTACTAAATCAGTGGCCATTATTACCAACTACATTGCTGCTGCCATTGCCGAAGGTCTTGCAGAGCGTCATGCTTCTAAAGACGACGAAACTGAAGGTGATGTAGATAATGATGCAGAAAAAAGAGCTTCACGTTTACAAGCCGAAGCTGAGCAGGAAGCTGCTGCACGTGGTGGCAGAGGTCGTGGACAAAGCCCTGCCGGCGGACCAGGCGGACCAACTAAACGTCGTGTTCCGGGTGGTGCAAGCCGCAGGCCACAAGGTGGTGGTGGACCAAGATAGTCAGTGGTCAGTAGTGAGTACTGAGTTATGAGATTTTTGATTATAACAAATCAATGTCCCGATATTTTGGAACCCAATATTTAAACGCTATTTGGCTAACGTTCCCGCCCTGGCGGGACTCTTTTACTGAATTATCGTTATTCAGCAACTAATATACCTTACCACATAAGCACATTGTCACATGTTTGTGCCTTATGCTTATGTGGTTTTTAATTTTACATTTTTAATTTTTAATTTTTATACTATGTCAACTGTAACCATTACAGCCCAGGATATAAATAAACTTCGCCAGGCAACAGGTGCCGGTATGATGGATTGCCGCAAGGCCTTAACCGAAAGCAACGGCAACTTTGAAGATGCTATTGACTGGCTGCGCAAACAGGGTCAGAAAGTTGCTGCAAAACGCAGTGATCGCGAAGCCAAAGAAGGAGTTGTTTTAGCTAAAACAACCTTCGATCATAAAACAGGGATCATTGTAACCATCAGCAGCGAAACAGATTTTGTTAGCAAGAACGATGACTTTGTTGCTTTTGCAAATACCATTGCCGATGCAGCAATAGGCAACGATGTTAAGAGCGCCGAAGAACTGAACGAAGTAACCATCAATGGTTCAAAAGTTTCGGACATGATTAATGATAAGCTTGCTGCGATTGGCGAAAAAATTGGTATTGCCCGTTTTGAAAGAGTAGATGCTCCTTACGTGGCCAGTTACATACATGGCACAAACCGTATGGGTGTGCTGGTAGGTTTTAATAAAACTGCTGAAGAAGCCGGTAAAGATGTAGCCATGCAAATTGCTGCTATGAACCCATTGGGCCTGGATGCTGAAAGCATTCCTTCAGAAACAATCGAGAGAGAAAGAGCCATTGTAACTGAAACCATTTCTGCCGATCCTAAGATGGCTGGTAAGCCTGCTGAAATGATTGCTAAAATTGCCGATGGCAAATTGAATGCTTTCTTTAAAGAAAACACTTTATCAGCGCAGCTTTTTGTAAAAGACAACAGCAAGACTGTTGCCGATTACTTAAAGAGTGTTGACAGCGAATTGAAAGTGATAGAATTTAAGAGAGTAGCGTTGGGTTAGAATAGCCTGATTGATATTTAAGAAAAGCCCGTTGCGATTGTAGCGGGCTTTTCTTATTACAAGGGCCCCAAAGCAGATATCTAACGCCTTTAATTAACTATTAGCTAATACCTCAATAAAAATATTTGCAACAACTCTTATTACGCCGTTTTTTACCATTTTCTATTTATTAATGGTATTCGAAACATTACATCTCATATTCTTCATTAGATCCCGGAAACAAGTTTAGGATGACGGAAAGCTTTAAGTTAATTATGTGGGTGCTCTTGTATAAAAAAGAGTAATCATAAAAAATGAAACTCCTTGGTGAGTTTAAAAAAATAATTACCAATACTATTGCATTTCAGTTAGTGGAGAAGTATCTTTATCAGCTAATTCGGATTCTACAAGTTAGTTAGGCTTTGCTAAAAATTAACGCAGCCAGGTTTACCATAATCCCCTTCGACAGATTAATTGGTTGCTAAAGAAATTGAGATAAAATAATAACAAGAAGGCATTCCCAACCGGTATTTATTATCCAATCTATTTAAACTAAATAAGGACGCCATGTCAACCGAAAATTTCCCTCTCGATCAGGAAGAAATTCACAACGAAGATTTTCAGTTTGTATTAAAAGAATTGCTTAGTGCTTACCAACCAATTCTCGAAGAAGATTTAAGGCGTGCCCAATCGCCTGAGGAATTAACAAACGAAGCAGAAAAAAGCCCTCCAAATTGCAATGATGAGTTTGCTACGGCTAACCGGCTCTTTGAAAGGTTTGTTAATGAGGAGGTAGCATTACGGTTGCTTCCACCTGAAGGCCGGAAGTTGATGGGCCCGATAGAACAATGGCGCTGGTGCTTTTTGCATATTCGCTGCTGCATTATATTTGGCTGGTTGGTGTGCCGGGCTCCACGAACTTTTCGTGCATTCAATTACTATCTGTATAAATATTGGATCTGCGTTCGGCAGGTGCTCGGAACGCCCGTTAGCAATCCACTTACTCCAGATGAGCGAAACGACTTTCAAACGTTAAGCCAAGCTCTTGCAGTAGCTTATAAGCCATATCTGACCGATCAACTTGCCTCCGTAGAATTCCCTGCCGGAATACCAGATGAAGTTATCTCCGGAAAGATAGATTGCTTCGAAGGCGAGGATTCTGCTTCGGCTATTTTTGAGCGGTTGTTAACTGTAGAAACGGCTCAGGCACTCCTGGGAAAAGCGGCGTTTGAAACTCACAGCAAAGAATCGTTTTTCTGGTTCTGTCGCTGCTGGTGCCTATGTGCTATTCGTTTTGGCTGCTGCCTGGCCAGGGCTAAAAATTTTAAAGAAGTTTTTTACTGCCTGCGTATCTATTTCCGTTGTCTTCGCGATTGCTTCCAACCACTGCGGTGCGAAATCACCAAGCCGACAGGCTGCACCGAAGAGGAGATTAACAACACAGTCGGTGGTTTGGCCGTAGCTGTGGCAGGTACCGCAGCAGGCGGCTTCTTTAGTCACTATACTCTTGAATGGAGAAAGGTTGAAGGTCAAACCTGTGATGATAATGCAGGATGGAAAAATGATGGCGTGGTGTACCCCGGCGGCGGCACTACCGGATCTGCAACCGTAATTAACGGTGGGCTCGGTTGGATTAACACTACAACGCTTTCAGCCAGTTCTTACGAAATTCGTGTATGTGTTTATTCATCTCAACAAGGTACCGCCCCTCGTTGTTGTTGCATCCAGTTCAACCTCTTTAAACGCCTCGTATGGATCGAACGCGTGGCTAATGCCCCGGTTAAAACACCGCCCGGTCCCTTTGTATCCAACGCACCTATTGTTAATGGTAATCCGGGAGGTATCGTTGTTCCGGTGGGGTGTTGCGTAACTGTCAGGGGCACCGCCTACGTAGGTGATTGCAACAACCGGCAGATTAAATGCTTTGACCTGCGCTATGGGCTAAACTTCCTGCCAGGACCAGGCGAAATTGGTTTTAACCCTATTGACTATTTCGGTTCTCTGTTACCTACTGGACCTGTATGCTATACTGCACCCGACGAAAGTGGCAAACGTGCACCTTGGAACCAGGTCATTAGCCGTGCTCTAACAACCCAGTTCGTTCTTACTGATGTAGATTTCTTTGGAACAACAATCAAGGTATGGAAGCTTCAGGATTTTTGCTTTGACAGCGCCAGCCTGCTGCCGCCATGCCCTGATATAAGCCATCACTGCCGGAGCGGGAAATATACGCTACTTCTTGATGTTGAAGATACTCTTGGCAACCACTATTACGACACACAACACGTGTGGTTCGACAATAAACCGATAACAGTAGAATTTGGCGGACTGGAAGGGTTACCCGGTTGTGAAGATATGAGCCTTAAGAAATTTGTGCCTGCCGGTGCACCGTGCGGTGTGGCCTGGCCAATTAACCTGCTCGGTATTGTTTACGACGAATATATTGACAATGCAGACCTTTCATATCCGAGTGATAATTTTGACTACTATAATCTCTTGATCACCCGACAAGGCGGCCCCACTTACTCAGTACCGATCACGCCATCACTTCTACCAGCCATCTTTGGTCCTGATCCGTTAAAAGGTACATCGAGGGTCGGAGATCCAGGAACCCGTTGCGAGACAGCCATTGCAGGTTGTCCGCCGCCGGTTTTTCCGCCCAGGTTCGATAGCCTGCTGACCAAGCTTGACCTGCGCATTTTTGATGTAGTGTGCGCTGGCAGCCTTGCTGCTCCGTTCATTCCACCTGCAGGCTTTGCACTTAAGCGTGGTAAGTGCTGTGGTTATACCTTCCAACTTTACGCACAGGATAAAACGTGGAGCGATAGCGGTGCCGGGCAATGCCATCACGCATGGTCATTGCCTTGGGCTGTTTGCATTTGTAACGATGTGGAGACAGAGGACATAATTCGGAATTAAACAGGAGTAATGAGCGATATAAGCATTTGGATGCGGTTTGTACTGGCCGTTTTCGCGACCTGGCGAATAACACATTTGCTAGCTCGCGAGGATGGCCCCGCAGACATCATTGCCCGTTTACGAATGCGTTTAGGCAATGGTTTCGCAGGAAAGTTAATGGATTGTTTTTATTGTCTTAGTATCTGGGTAGCGGCACCACTTACGTTACTGGTGTGCAGCAAACCATTAGATCTGCTGCTTACCTGGCTGGCACTTTCCGGCGCGGCCTGCCTGTTAGAACGCATAGGACAGGAGCCCGTAGTTATTCAGCCAATTTCTCAAATTACAACCGAACACATAAACAATACAAAAGGAGAAACAAACAATGGGATGTTGCGGACAGAAACGGACGGCCACCAGGAACGAGATCACCAGGAGCGATCCATCGCCAAGTACAACGCCGGCAGTCACTCCACCAGCCTTTAAAAACTGGTACACTCCCTCTGCCGCCGAACAACAAAAGCCACCGATGGAAAAGGGCACAACTTATTCTGCAGTTAGCCTCGAATATTTGGAAAGCTCGCCTATCCAGGTGCGTGGCCCTGCAACCGGCCGCCAGTATATGTTCTCGGGTACTCAACCTGTTCAGCCGGTAGATTTGCGCGATGCAGACGCTTTACTGCGTACCCGATTTTTTAGAAAGATTTATAGGTAAAAGATTAAAATATCAGCGTGTACCTACTTTTAGAATCCTAACCGGTGTACCCCGATTTACCGATCATCAGAGTGTGTTCTCTTGATTTTAATGCGGTTAATTGGGGCATAAATTTGTGATTTACCGGCTCAACTGCTGAACACAACTTTTTTCTTTTCACTTTTCGTTTAGATGCCATTCAGAACATTTTCCACCACTTTCAGAACAATGTTTTGGTTTCAATAACTATAATTAATCCCTTTGTCCCTAAATGGTATTATTAAGTATGGGGGGCTTGCTATAAATATATTTTATAACGGTAAAATTGCACTGTGAGCTTCCGACAACGACGCTCTCTTTTGTATTTTAAAATAGTAGCATTAAATTAAAGAAATCAGTCAAAATTTAGATGGAATGACATTTTGGTTTAGATGCTTTAAGCCGGGCACGAAAGGGTGCAATAGTAAAAGGAATAGATTTTTCTGGTAGTGCTGTTGCACAAGCAAGCTCACTCAGTACAGATTTTGCCATACCAGCCAGTTTTGCCTGCTTCAACTTACACGATCTGCCTCGACAGATCGATGGTACGTTTTATATTGTTTTTACATCGAATAGCGTTGTTGGCTTACCGCTTTATCTTGACAGTTGGCCACTACTGTCGGTCACTTTCTTAATCCCACGGTCATTTGTTTATTGCTGACTTTCGCTCGGTGAAATGGATTGATGAAAACTATGAGCACGCAAAAGAATTTTAATCACTACGAGTATGTGATAAAAAGAAACAAAGCAAGAAACCTATACTTATCCTAAGGCCTATATACAATACATCGAATATTGATGGAAACATAGCTTAAGCGCACTATTCAATGCTTTATTTGATAATGGACTGGAGAATCAATCTTTTGATGAATACCTGTTATCCTATTACAATTGCTTTAATAACCTTGTACAAGGCACCGATGGTCACTACCGGGTTAAAAGGTTGGAGAACAAAATCCCGATGATGTATTCTATAAAAGCTGTCAAAAAAATCAATCACACATAGCTCCTGCAAAAGCCGTTGTATTTACATCAAAGACCAAAATATTATAACAACCGTTATCTTCGCCCCCGTAAATAAAATACCTCATTAATCCTCTCCAATATGCTTCCCCGATATAAACGAATTTTATTAAAATTGAGTGGCGAATCCCTGATGGGTAACAAATCGTTTGGATTGGATTCAGCAGTTATTCAACAATACGCACAGGATATTAAGCAGGTTATTGAATTAGGTGTTCAGGTTGCTATTGTTATTGGCGGTGGTAATATTTACCGCGGAATGAACGAGGCAGAGACAGGTATTGAACGTGCACAGGGAGATTATATGGGTATGCTTGCCACGGTTATCAATGGTATGGCATTGCAGGCCGGCCTCGAAAAAATTGGTGTCTACACCCGCTTACAAAGTGCCATAAAAATGGAACAGATAGCTGAACCTTACATACGCCGCAGGGCAATTCGACACCTTGAGAAAGGACGTGTTGTAATCTTTGGTGCAGGCACGGGCAATCCCTACTTTACAACCGATACAGCGGGATCGTTGAGGGCTATTGAGATTAAGGCTGATGTGATTTTAAAAGGTACCAGGGTTGATGGTATTTACACAGCAGACCCGGAGAAAAACCCGGATGCTACCCGTTTTGATAAAATATCTTTTGCAGATGTAATTAAAAATAATCTAAAGGTGATGGACATGACAGCCTTTACGCTTTGCCAGGAAAACAATTTGCCTATTATAGTGTTTGATATGAACACGCCAGGTACCCTGTTAGAAGTTATTGAGGGAATGGATGTGGGAACACTCGTTAGCTAACTCCCAAATTTACAACGGCGAAAGCCGTTTTTTTTATGTGATAATGTATGCTAATGATTACAGAGGTGCTTTATTAAACCATTGATTAAAACATAGTATATGTCTAAAAACATTGCAGACATTAGAAAGGATTATAAGATGCAATCCTTGCTGGAGCATGATATTAGCCTGGATCCTTTTAAGCAGTTTGATGCCTGGTGGAACAACGCAATCAACAGCGATATTGAAGAGGTAAATGCAATGACTCTTGCAACATGTACCACAACAGGCACTCCCTCGGCACGCATAGTTTTACTTAAAGGCTTTACTAACGAAGGCTTTAAGTTTTTTACCAATTACCAAAGTCACAAGGCAAGCGAAATGGAACAAAACCCAAAGGTTGCTTTGGTATTTTTTTGGAAAGAATTGGAACGCCAGGTAAGAATTGAAGGATCAGTTGAAAAAGTAAGCACTGTGGAGAGTGATGAATATTTCGAATCCCGACCATTAAAAAGTAAAATAGGCGCCTGGGCATCTCCACAAAGCAAGCCGGTAGATAACCGGTTATGGATAGAGGATAGCTTTGAAGAATTTTCAGATAAATTTACTGAGGAAGATGTACCACGTCCACCACATTGGGGCGGCTACATTGTTAAACCATCTTTATTTGAATTTTGGCAAGGCCGCAGAAGCCGGTTGCACGATAGAATTCAATATACGAAAGAAGAAATTGGTTGGAAAATTGAAAGACTTGCCCCCTGATGATCCAACCAAAAGTAGTTAACAGGCAAATACAGAACCTGCACTGTAAACCACCATCGAATATTATGCTTCTTTCTTTTCTGTAGCAGGTTTTACTTTAGCCGGACGTGCAAGTCTTGTTTTACCAAAAGAACCTTTAAAGATTTTTCCTTTTTTGGTTTTTTTATCACCTCTTCCCATAACAATTTTTTTTAATTTTAAATTAGTTTGCAAACCTACTGCAAGTTACCCGATTGGCAAAGCTATAATTTGGCTGTGTTCTTAACTGCTTGTGTCCTTAAAGCCTGGTGCCCCCGGCATATTTTAAACAAATCGTAGTCAATAAAAAAGCAGGAAGCTCAGTTCCTGCTTTTTTATTGTAGGTATAGAATGCTTATAATCTGCTTGATAATTCTTTTCCGGCTTTAAATTTTGCAACCTTTTTGGCTTTAATTTTTATAACTGCACCGGTTTGCGGATTACGTCCGTTGCGGGCTGCCCTTTTTGAAACAGAGAAAGTGCCAAAACCAACTAATGTTACTTTACCGCCCCCTTTTAAAGTTTTGGTAACCGCTTCAACAAAAGAATCCAAAGCAGCATTTGCCTGGGTTTTAGTTATCTCAGCATCGTCGGCAAGTTTTGCAATCAATTCACCTTTGTTCATAATAATATTTTTTGTGTGTGTGATTAAGTCGAACAAATTTATTCGCTTTTATTAATAAGCAAAATTTTTTTACACTATAAAATGAAAGATATAATTAGCTACAAGCCACACAGGGTAAGGAAGCCAGCCTAAGTCACTTATGTATTACACTTCTTCCATGAGGCTTCTAAACGAGATAAAACCAGACCCCCATTTTTCCACAGCCTCATTTCTAAGTTCAGCCGAAAATTCCCGGATATATTGGTCATAATGGTGCTTGTTTTTAGCAAAAAACTGTAGCACATAGGTTATACCGTCTGTTTCATCTACATCCAAAAGTTTTGAAAAATTGGACCCTACAAATTTTTCAGTTTGCAATATTGCGGGTATGTGTGCTTCCTTCATCCAATGCACCCACTTGTGCGCAATAGTGTGTTCAACTTTGGTGGTGATATTATAAATGAGCATGACTTGTATGTAGTATGTTTGATGGTGGCAAATTGCTGTTTTTTTAGATATGCCTAATTACATTTTTTTAAATAAAGCGGAGATTACAAAAGGTAAAGCAGGCAATAGCATTGGCTACATTGCTAATGTTGCAAAAAAAATGATACTACGATTATGAAATACACCATACCCTACAATTTTATATTACAGTCATTGTACCCGGTTCGTCCAAAAGTGGTAAAAATGTTAGGAGGTTACGCATTGTACCACGACAAGCGCCTCCTGTTTTTTCTTCGTGAAAGAAATACAGAACTAGAATTTAACGGGGTGTTTGTGGCTACGCAGCCACAATTTTATGTTGAGCTGCAGAAGGAGATACATCACTCAAAAATGGAATTTGATTTAGACGGGTCAAAGGATAGCTGGATTTTTATAAGTGAAGATTTGGATGATTTTGAGGGCAAAGTAAAAAAGGCTTGTGAACTGGTTAAAAAAGATGATGTGAGAATAGGGAAGTGATAGCTGTATGATAAGAAACCAGCTTATTCATTTTGCTTAATGTTTAGCGAAAGGACAGCTAGTTGGTAATAGACGCAAGTCCCGTAGGAACGCCATTCTGGTAGGACATTGATTAGTTGAGGCATACAAGTCCCAGAGGGACGACATTATGGTAGATTTATCGGAGAATGAGAATTACAAGTCCCGTTAGGGACGGCATATTTAATAAAGAATGGGCTATTTTATTATTGCCGAGCCATAATGAAATTTAAAAAATCTACAATTCAACCATAATCAAATTGCGCAATGCTCATGGTAATTCTCTAACACTATCGGGGCTCTTTCAAATTCGTAACCATTATAATGTTGTAATATTTCATCCAACACTTCATCTACTTCCTCCCTGGTTTTAAGTGTAACAAGACGGTTGCGAAATTCTTTTATGCCGGGGAGACCTTTGAGGTAATTGGAGTAATGTCTCCTCATTTCATTAATGCCAACAATTGGGCCCTTCCATTCTACTGATTTACGCAAATGGTTTTTGCTTACTTCAATGCGTTCGGCTAAGGTTGGGGATGGCAACAATTCGCCTGTATTCATATAGTGATGTATCTCTCTAAATATCCAGGGGTATCCTATCGCAGCACGACCAATCATAATACCATCTATACCAAAGCGGTTTTTATACTCCAAAGCTTTTTGAGGACTATCAATATCGCCATTACCAAAAATGGGTATCGTTATACGTGGATTGTTTTTTACTTTGGCAATCAAGCGCCAGTCAGCTTCGCCTTTATACATTTGGCTGCGGGTACGACCATGTATAGCTAAGGCTTTAATTCCTACGTCCTGCAATCTTTCGGCTACTTCTTCAATGTTTTTATTGTCTTCATCCCACCCCAATCTTGTCTTTACAGTTACAGGTAAACGGGTAGCTTTTACACAAGCATCCGTAAGCCTGACCATCAAATCAATATCCTTTAATACTCCTGCACCGGCACCTTTACAAGCCACTTTTTTTACAGGGCAACCAAAATTTATGTCGAGTAGATCAGGATTGGTTGCATCAACTATACGGCTTGCCATGGCAAGGCTATCTTCATCACCGCCAAATATTTGAATCCCTATCGGCTTTTCGTAATCATATATGTCGAGCTTATGACGGCTTTTAATAGCATCTCTTATAAGGCCTTCGCTGCTTATAAATTCAGTGTACATTAAGTCAGCACCATTTTCCTTACAAACTGCACGAAAAGGTGGATCACTCACATCTTCCATGGGAGCTAATAATAAAGGAAAACCCGTGAGCCGTATATTGCCAATTTCTACCATTTGTTCATTTAAGTAAGATGTTTTATTAACGATTATACCTCAATTTAACCACTAACTTGCATCGCTAATTTTAAAAGTGGTCATAATTTATATGCTTTAAATAGAACTTTTACTTCTATTTAGGAATTAATAATGAGCGTGCAAATTTAATGTCAAAAAATTACCGATGAAAAAACCATTTGATTGCTCAAC
Organism: Chitinophagales bacterium; assembly: GCA_038211085.1. Lineage (GTDB taxonomy): Bacteria > Bacteroidota > Bacteroidia > Chitinophagales > Chitinophagaceae > Segetibacter. The sequence continues at coordinate 18,789 of JBBQVY010000064.1, forward strand.
TGTTTTTAACACTTAAAATTTGACCGATGCAACCAACTTTATCATTATTACCACAATACAAGTAAATAAAACAACCTGATGAACACCTATTTAAAAAATCAACCGCCTGCCAGGCAATTTCTAACTTTCCTAGGGCTGGCGGCTGGATTTTTTTTGTTGAATATTGCTCTATCTACCATTTTCTTCCAGGGTTTATCAGAGGCATTAACAGATAAATCAGCAGTCATTTCCGCAGCAACCATTGCTAAATTTAAATGGGCCCAACTCTTTAGCTCCACCATTATTTTTATTGTTCCTGCATTGTTGTTTGGTTATTTTTCATCTCCTGATGTGTTGCCTTATGTGGGGTTACAAAAACACTTCTCTGTTGTTTTGCTAGTGTTTTCGGTCATCCTGCTTTTTACTGCTCAACCGTTTGTTAGCTGGCTTGGAAGTTTAAATGCCAAAATAAATTTTGGCAGTATGCAAAAGCAATTGATGCAAATGGAGGAACTATACAACCACGCCATTCAAACGTTTTTAAAAATGGATGGACCAAAAGACCTGGTTATTAATCTTATCATCATAGCGCTGTTACCTGCCATAGGAGAAGAATTGTTTTTCAGAGGTACATTACAAAAAGTGTTGTTGCGCATGAGCGAAAAGCCCTGGTTGGCTATCCTTATTTCGTCAGTGATTTTTGCTTTACTCCACGGTACCTTTTTTAAAGTCTTACCCATTTTTGCCCTGGGCATTTTACTAGGCACTGTTTATAATTATACCCGTAATCTTTGGTATACCATCACCATACATTTTTTAAATAATGCATTTGCAGTGCTGTCGGTGTATTACGGAAGTAAGAGCCCGCTTTTACAAAAACTAAATGATGATAAACTGGTGGTGCCCCTATATGCTGCTTTATTCAGCTTTGTGATAATACTTGCCATAGTTTACATGATGAAACGTAAAAGTGATGAAGTGCTGCCTGCATACATAACCGATGATAACCACGATGTAGCCATTTAATGAAAAATTGGAGCCTCATATTAAAAACTGAAAGCCTGGCCAAAGCAAGTATTATTAAGGGTATGCTTGAGGAGAATAATGTACCTGTTTCGCTTTTGAATAAACAAGACAGCAGTTATGTAAATTTTGGAGAAATTGAAGTATACGTTCCCTCGCATTTAAAAGAAATAGCCGGTAACCTGTTAAGTCAATCTTTAATGAATTAGGCCTGGCTACCAGCACCCGGTAATGACATATTCCATCGGTTATTCATACTAAATTGTTACCTGCCGCTTAAGTCCTATAAGGGTGCATCACAAATTGCTGCACCTTAATGGGACTAGTTGGCGGTCAGGCGACCGCCAACGGCCTGCTGCGCAGCTGTTGGTCGCTACGCCGCTGTTGGTCGCCTGACCTACAGCAACAATTGGGGATGCACCTGTCCTATAAACAAAAGGTTTATCTACTATCTTTATTTTTCTATTTTCTATAGTGTAAAAAACCTAACTATTTTTCATGGCATTTAATGTGGCTACTTTTAAAACAAGGGCACTAACGGCTGTTATTTTTGTTGTAGTAATGCTGGCAGGTTTGCTTTGGAATGCCTGGAGTTTCCTGCTACTTTTTACTATCATTCATTTTGGATGCTGGTACGAGTTTCAACGACTTATAGCTAAAATAGATCCCGGCTATAAAGACATTTCAGCTTTTCATAAATGGGGCATTGTATTAGCCGGTTATGGCTTAATGCTTTGGATGACCGTTGATAAGTTTACCATTTTAAACTTTAGGTTAGAGGAGCTTGGCTGGTGGTTTCTACTCATAGGCGCCATTGTAATACCTATAGGTGAAATATTATTTTCAAAGAATTTCAGCCTTACTTCAATTCTATATTCACTAGCCGGGCTGGTATATATATCTTTTAGCTGGGGATGTATGATGCAATTACGTGGAGATGATTTTTTACACATGGGATGGATGATACCAATGGTGCTTATTGCTTCTATCTGGATCAATGATACCATGGCTTACATCGTAGGATCGTTTATTGGCAAAACACCTTTATCGCCCATCTCACCCAAAAAAACATGGGAAGGCACAATTGGTGGTGCCATCCTTTGCATAGTTGTAGTAACTATAGTGGGCTATTTTGTTTTGGGTATGACGGATTATATTTCACTAATTGTTGTTTCGGGTATAGCTGCTGTAATTGGTACATTGGGCGACCTGCTTGAAAGCAAATTAAAAAGAATGGCCGGCATAAAAGATAGTGGCAGTTTTATGCCGGGTCATGGTGGTTTTTTAGACAGGTTCGATAGCCTTTTACTGGCCACACCTTTTGTTTGGGTCTATTTTACATTTATCCAAAAGCTACTGTAATGAGAAAAGCCAAATATTATCATGGTATCATCATCAAATCAAATGCTTCAGCCTGGCCATTTTAGGAAGCTCTTAAACAACCGCTCCATTCTCCCTGCCTATTAGTGTTATAAGTTCCTTCCAAATTTTTCTCTTCCTATATTTACAGCCTAAATAAAGTCAATGATCATTCACAAAGAGGGGTATCAAAGTATTGGAGTTGCCGCGCTGGTTTTTGGGCTGGTTAATATAATTTCTTTCATTTTTATAAGCAATCGTTACCCTGTAACAGCACAGCTTATTCTTTGGACATCGATAATATTTTTCTTTTTTATCCTTTCATTTTTTAGAATACCAAACAGGAGTTTAACAAAAGGAGAAGATCATATAGTGTGCCCGGCAGATGGAAAGGTGGTTGTTATTGAAGAGATAAAAGATGTTGAGTATTTTAACGACAAACGCCTGCAGGTAAGCATTTTTATGAGCCCTGCCAACGTACACGTAAACCGGTATCCAATCAGTGGTAAAGTAATCTACAGCAAGTATCATAAAGGAAAATACCTGGTTGCCTGGCACCCAAAATCGTCAACCGAAAACGAAAGACATAGTATTGTAATTAAAAACGACAAGGTAGAAGTATTGGTAAAGCAGATAGCCGGTGCTCTTGCTAAACGAATAGTCAACTACAGCAAAGTGGACCAATTAGCAGAACAAGGTGATGAAATGGGCTTCATAAAATTTGGCAGCCGGGTAGATATGTTGTTGCCTGTTGGCACTAAAATAAATGTTGAGCTTAACCAGGTTGTGAAAGGTGGGGTAACTGTTTTGGCTACATTGTAATCCTGGTTGCACTAATTCAAAAGCATTTACTTCCCCGCAAAATGCGGGGATTTTTTATTGCCAAATCCGTATTTTCAACCA
>JBBQVY010000065.1:0-21865 GCA_038211085.1 Chitinophagales bacterium
TCATCCTGGCTGTTTGCATCTTCAAATTTGTTATACAGGGCTATTTTAAAGCTAACTGGTTTTTTTAAGAATGCAGCAGTAGTTGGCGTAAACTTGAGAAGCCCATACTCCTCAATATCTTTCACCAATAAATTTTCCAGTAACATTTGCCGAATAAGGCTGTTCCAGTAATGTGCATCTTCATCCTTACCCAACCCAAAAACCTCCAGGCTCTCGTGCCGGTACATTTTGGTTTGAGGCGTCATTTTTCCCATTAAAATTCCAACCACATAATCAATGGTAAAACGTTCGTCCATGGCATTAACAGCTTTAAGAACTTTTACCACATTGTCTTTTGCTTCAATTTTTTCTTTAGGGTTACAGTTGTCGCAGCCACCTGTTGCTTTGCAGCCTGCTGTATCCCAATCTTCACCAAAATAATGAAGGAGTATTTTTCTTCTGCAGGCACTGCTTTCTGCGTAACTCACCGTTTCGTTAATCAATTGTGCTCCTACTTCCCTTTCGCTTAATGGCTTATCACGCATTAAATGTTCCAGCTTCGACACATCTTTGTGAGAATAATAAAGAATACATTTTCCCTCTAGACCATCCCTGCCGGCTCTGCCAGTTTCCTGGTAATAATTTTCTATACTTTTTGGAATATTGTAATGGATAACAAAACGTATGTCTGGCTTATCAATGCCCATTCCAAATGCAATGGTGGCAACAATAACCTGCGTATCTTCTTTTAAAAATTTATCCTGGCGTTCTACTCTTAATTTGGCATCAAGCCCGGCGTGGTAAGCAACAGCCTTTACCTTGTTTGCCACTAAAATTTCAGCAAGTTCCTCGGTAGTTTTTCTATTAAGAGTATAAATAATGCCACTTTTGCCTTTATTCTGCGTAATAAACCTGACAATGTTTTTAATTGTCTGGTCCTTTTTTACTTTGGGCTGTATTTCGTAGTAAAGATTTTCCCTGTTAAACGATGAGATAAATATATTAGGCTCACGCAAACCAAGGTTCTTTAAAATATCGCTTTGAACTTTTGGTGTAGCTGTAGCAGTAAGGGCAATAATAACAACGTTCGGGTTAATCATCGTCATCATTTCCTTCAATCGCCTATATTCAGGACGGAAATCATGTCCCCATTCTGAAATACAGTGCGCCTCATCTACAGCAAAAAAACTGATCTTCAAATCGCTGAAAAAATCAATATTTTCCTGTTTAGTCAATGTTTCCGGAGCCACATACAACAACTTGGTTCTGCCTTCGGCCAAGTCGGTCTTTACTTCGCGTTGCTGCGTTTTATTTAGGGATGAGTTTAAGAAATGCGCTACATGATCCTGTTCGCTATAACCTCTAATCAGGTCCACCTGGTTTTTCATTAATGCAATCAGTGGACTAACAATAATGGCACAACCTTCCATTAATAAAGCCGGTAACTGGTAGCAAAGGCTTTTGCCACCACCCGTGGGCATAATCACAAATGTATCGTGGCCATTTAATAAACTATTGATTGCCATCTCCTGTGTTCCTTTAAAAGCATCAAATCCAAAATGCTCTAAAAGGCCTGAATGAATGTCGTAATTGTGATGGTTTGCAGGGGAAGGTGTATTTTTTATTACTGAGGTCTTGTTAGAACCGGCTTTTTTAGTTGCTGCTGGTTTCTTGGTAGTTGTTGCCATTGTTCAATATTTCAATCTCCACTTATCGTAGCATAGCTATGCTAAAAGATTATAAGTTATAATTTTTTGTTGGCTAAACAGAATCTCAATATGAAACAGTAGAGGCGACGCTCCGTTGATCATTATTTTTCTATGAAGCTTTTTTTAAAAGGTTAGCGAAGTTAATTAAACCGTATTTGACATTTCGGGGGTATGTGTTAAAGTTTAATCCTTTGTTAAACACATTGCAATCATATGTTAGATAGAATTTACCTGTGCAAGTTCAACCAAACAACAATCCATTTAATAGGGCTCGTATTGTTATATCTAAAACACCTGTATTTTTGCCCCCCAATGATCTCAAACCTACTTTCAACAGCAAAAAGAACCATTGAACTGGAGGCCCGGTCCATTGCGGGTTTAGCTGATTACCTGAATGAGGATTTTGAGAAAGCAGTTCATCAAATTGCAGCTTCTAAAGGTAGATTGGTTGTAAGTGGTGTGGGTAAAAGTGCCATTGTTGCTCAAAAAATTGTTGCAACCTTAAATAGTACAGGCACACCATCTTTATTTATGCATGCGGCAGATGCTATACATGGCGACCTGGGTATGATTCAAAAGGATGATGTAGTAATGCTGCTGAGCAAGAGCGGCGAAAGCGCAGAGATTAAAGTCCTTGTACCACTTATTAAAAATTTTGGGAATATTCTAATTGGTATGGGAGGTAATGCCTACTCATTTCTATCTAAAAATTGCGATTTTTTTTTAAACACCACCGTAAGCCAGGAGGCCTGCCCCAATAATCTTGCGCCAACCACAAGTACAACGGCACAAATGGTAATGGGAGATGCTTTGGCTATTTGCCTGATGGAATTGGCTGGATTTTCCGGAAAAGACTTTGCAAAGTTTCATCCCGGGGGAAACCTCGGCAAAAGGCTTTACTTGCGGGTGCAGGATCTTTATGCAGATAACCTTAAACCACAGGTTTCGGAAAATGCCCCGTTGAAAGATGTGATTATGGAGATAACCAAAAAAAGGTTGGGGGCAACTGCTGTGGTAGCTGAAGACGGCAGGGTTCTGGGCATGATAACAGACGGAGATTTAAGAAGAATGTTGGAAAAGGATACTTCTAACGCAAATGTTACGGCAGCTGATATACTTAGCAGCAATCCTAAAATCATTTATGCAGATGAACTGGCAGTTCATGCATTGGAGCAACTTCGACACAATGATATCAGTCAATTGATCGTTGTTAACAAGTCCGAAATTTATTTGGGCATATTACACATACACGACCTTGTTAGAGAAGGCATTGTTTAAACCTAATTTTTACCAGGTACTAAAAACTAATCAATAGAATACTAATGAACAACAAAAATTATGTGGCTATTATGGCCGGAGGAATTGGAAGCAGGTTTTGGCCAAAAAGCAGGGTGGTTTATCCAAAACAATTTCTAGATGTATTAAACACCGGAAAAACACTCATACAACAAACATTCGATCGCTTCGCCAACTTTATTCCGGCCGAAAACATTTTTGTAGTTACATCAGAAGAATATGTTTCCATTGTAAAGGATCAGTTACCGGGTTTGCCTGTAGAAAATATTGTAGCAGAACCGAGCCGCAAAAACACCGCTCCATGTATCGCTTACATTTCTTTTAAAATTCATCAAATGGACGAATCGGCCCGCCTGATTATTGCGCCTGCCGATCATTTGATTTTGGATACTGATGGTTTTAAAGAAACCTGCGATAAAGCCATACAATTTGTTGAAGAGAACGATGCATTGGTAACATTGGGTATCAAACCTACTTATCCAAATACAGGTTATGGATATATACAGCACGAGGCTTTGCCCATTGAAGACAACGTGTATAAAGTAAAAACTTTTACCGAAAAACCTAGCCTGGACCTGGCGAAAACATTTTTGGAAAGCGGTGACTTTTTATGGAACGCTGGCATTTTCATTTGGAAGGTAGATACAATTATCAGACGTTTTGAAATGCACCAGCCCGAGATGTATGAAATTTTTTATGCAGAAAAAGAAAACTTCAACACTCCAAACGAAGCAGAGGCTATCGATAGAATTTATCCTTTATGTTCCAGCATTTCAATTGACTATGCTGTAATGGAAAAAGCGAACAATGTTTTTGTAATACCCAGCAGTTTTGGATGGAGCGATTTGGGCACCTGGGCCAGTGCATACGACAATCTTGAAAAAGACTACCTGGGCAACGCCATTGCAGGCGATAAAGTAATGGTGATCGATTCAAAACAATGCATGGTTTCGGTTTCGAACAAAAAATTATTAGTAGTGCAGGGGCTGGATGATTTTATTGTAGTTGATACTGAAGATGTATTGCTTATTTGCAGAAAAAGCAAAGAGCAGGAAATAAAAGAATATGTAGCCGAGGTTAAAAGAAGTTTTGGTGAGCAGTATTTGTAGATATCGGCTGTAACTGTATTAAAGGTCGCCCTCTTTTGTGGCGACCTTTTTATTTGAACACTTTAGCTTTAGCATGTTTGCTATGAATGCTACTGTTTTAAGATAACAATGCGAAAATGCAGTTAAAGTACTTACCGCATTTTTTGGACAAATGCAGGTAACTTAATATTACACAAACAACCCTTCTACTTGATTAAAGCTTTACCACTCAGGAAAATTTTTCTATTTACCTGTTTATTTTTTATTCTCTGCCAAAGCTTTGGTCAGCGTACAACCATAAGTGGTACCGTGTACGACATCACAAAAAAGACACCCATTGATGCAGTAAGCGTAATTAGTACTTCCGGCTCTGGTACCGTAACAGATTCTGCAGGGCATTATACAATTGAGGTTTACGAGTCTGATTCTATTTACTTTTCTTACTTAAACAAATCAACGCCTAAATACCCGGTGCTTTCCATCTCCAACCTGGCTGCGTTCGACATTTCTATTTTAAAGAAAATTTCAGAATTGCCCAACGTATTTGTAAGGCAAAGAAGTTACAAACTCGATTCGTTGAAGAACCGGGAAGATTATGCTAAGATTTTTAATTTTCGTAAACCTGGTGTGCGTAGTACTATGAACCCAACCCCCGGCAGTTTAGGTGTAGGTTTAGATTTAGATGAGCTCATCAATATGTTTCGATTTAAAAGAAACAGGAGTATGTTGGCTTTTCAACAAAGATTACTGAAAGAAGAACAGGATAAATTTATTGATCACCGGTTTAGCAAATCGCTGGTGAGAACACTTACAAAGCTTACTTCTCCCGAACTGGAAGAATTTATGAAGGAATACCGTCCAACTTTAGAAATGGCTGAAAGTTTGAATGAACTGGAGTTTGGTCAGTTTATAGTGGACGCTTTCAAGTATTATTCGCGATCCAGGCGGTTAAGGCCACGAACAAATTGAAATTGATTCTATTTCGGAGTGTGCCTCAAACTTAAACACCGGGGATAAATAAATTTTTCCCGGGTCCATTCATTTACTTTTATCGACATGTTGAGCGATATAACATTTAACCATCTATCGGTTCAGTACACTGTTAAATGAGGAACAACTAATTATTGTTCCTGTTGTTTTCTTCCAGGTCTTCATGATTGTCGCCACCAATGCTGTAATAATTGTTTTCCTCATCTTCCTCTCCAATAGCTTCAGACGCATCATCCAACTCAGCCCCGGGAATTTCAGGTAATTGTTCCGGATCATCTAACCCTATATCGGGCCTGATATATTGATCATCTTCAAGCCCCATATTTAAAGTGCCGTCTTTTCTTCCTAAAATCAACATGTCTTCTGCAGTAATATCTGCTTCATTTTTATTAATTGATAAGTCGTTCTCACTATCCTCTTCTTCAGTTATTAATTCTTCTTCAGCATCATTTGTTCTGGAAGCATCAAGATTCTCTTTTGAAATGTTATGGGCCCGAGTAAGATTTTCCACATCTACCTTTTCTCTACCTGTATTATTATCCGGGTCTAATAGGTCTTCCTTTGCCGGGTAATGTGGGTAACCTGGAAAATCCTCGTCAATTTTTTCATCGTTGGAAGCAGGAACGTCTTCCGGCTTTTCAATAGGCATTGCGGGATCATTTTCTTGTCCGTTGTTTGTTTTAACACCCGGGTCGTTACTGGTAAGCATAAGTAATTTTATAAGTACTACTATAAATGTTATGCCGTAAGGGTTGGCACAACTTTATATATCACTGGTTACTAGATATATTTTTTAATCTGATAAAACCAGCCAATTATGAAAGCGGTAGCATCGAAGTCTGAAATTATACAAGTAGCAGAAGGTGTTTGGGGTATGAAACACATGTTTGTAAATTTTTACATGATACAGAATAATGATGATAACTCATGGGTACTGGTAGATGCAGGCTTAAAGTGGTCGGCGCATAAAATTAAAAACATGGCCACTGAATTATTTGGAGAACATTCCCGCCCTTCAGCCATCATTCTTACACATGGCCATTTTGATCATGCAGGTTCTGTAGCCGAATTAGCCGAAGAGTGGAACGTGCCTGTCTATACTCACTTTATGGAAATTCCATTTTTAACGGGTAAATCTTCTTACCCTCCTGCTGATCCAACTGTTGGTGGTGGTTTAATGTCATCACTTTCCTTTACATACCCGGTTGGTCCGATCAACATTTGGAATCATATAAACGTGCTGCCTTCCAACGGGTCCATCCCAGGTTTGAACGATTGGAAATACATTCATACACCCGGACATACACCGGGCCACATAAGTTTGTATAGAGAATCAGATAAAGTATTAATTGCAGGCGATGCATTTGTTACTACCAAAGCAGAATCGTTATTATCCGTTCTACTTCAAACTAAAAAAATATCAGGTCCTCCAAAGTATTTAACTACAGATTGGGAAGCCTCCAAAGAATCAGTGAACACATTGGCTAACCTAGAACCGAAAGTGGCAGCAACCGGTCATGGTAAACCGATGAGAGGTGCTGAACTAAGAGATGCCTTATTGGAATTAAATCAACATTTTGACGAAGTTGCTGTTCCACACAATGGCAGGTATGTAGATGATGCTGCAATTGCAGATACTAACGGCTATGTTTATATACCCCGGAAAATCACAACAAATGATAACAGCATTGTTATTAAAGTTGCTGCCCTTACAGCCGGCTTAGTGTGCGCCCTTTTTATAAGTAAACACAAGAAAAATAATAAGAAAAGAGAACATAAAAACCTGCTGGATTTTGAATTTAATTTTTAAAGAACTCTGAAGATTTACAGATAGATTTTCTTCACAATAATAATTACAGCCCGAAAGGGCTGTTGTTATTTATAAGCGATTGACTTATAGTTTTGGGGGTGATTTTTGCTGGCTTGCATATTACAAGTTATCTGACTATTTTGGTACGAACTCATTTTTTAAAAGGTTTAACTCTTGGTATAACACCCCTTAAAAAATGAATATTTTTTAATACCAATATAAATTAACTTAAATGCAATTAAAATTAGAAAGATCTGTCTTTGCTGAAAAATCAACTTTTGGAAAGTTGTCTATGGATGGAAAATTTTTTGCTTTTACCTGCGAGGATAAAGTGAGAAACATAGGTGAGAATTGTAAGGGAAAGATTAAGAATGAGACTGCCATTAACCCCGGTACTTATGAAGTAATCCTGAGTTTCAGTAATCGTTTTAAAAGATACCTGCCCCTGTTATTAAATGTTGCCTGCTTTGAAGCTATAAGAATCCATGGAGGCAATACAGCTGCAGATAGTGAGGGGTGTATTTTGGTAGGAGCTGAAGGAGATATGAAGACAAGAATTTGGAATTGCGCCAGTAAAGTATCAGGTCTGGTGGCTGCCATAAAAGCAATAGAGAAAAAAGAAAAGACCTTTATTACAATTACACAGTAATCCTTGTTTGTAAAAAGAGAACGTCCTGGTTTTTGCCAGGACGTTCTTTGGTTTTATTTTATCTGTTTATTTTATACAAGGTCAATTTCAAAATTTACCAACTGAACAAACTCCTCCAAACGGGCATCAATATCAGCTTTGGAAATTTCGGTAAGCCGTTGCGTGCCGAATTTCTCAACACAAAAACTTGCCATAGCCGAACCCATAATAATAGCCGTCTTCATGTTTTCGAAGGAGATGTCTTTTGTTTTAGCCAGGTGACCAATAAATCCACCGGCAAAAGTATCCCCTGCACCGGTTGGGTCAAACACTTCTTCAAGTGGTAAAGCCGGGGCAAAAAACACATGGTTCTCATGAAACAATAAGGCTCCATGTTCACCTTTTTTTATGATCAGGTATTTAGGTCCCATCTTCATTATTTTATGGGCAGCTTTTACCAGGCTAAATTCGTGGCTTAACTCACGGGCTTCGCTATCGTTTACCAACAAAACATCAACCATCGATATAACATCCAGCAAATCAGGTAATGCTATTTCCATCCAAAAATTCATGGTGTCCATTACAATCAGCTTGGGCCGCTTTTTCATTTGCTGTATAACACTTCGCTGTACGGCAGGTACCAAATTACCCAGCATCAAAAATTCGCAATCCTGGTAACTTTCGGGTACCACTGGTTGAAAATTTTCCAGCACATTTAATTGTGTTTCCAGCGTATCGCGGGTATTCATATCCATGTGATAGCGCCCACTCCAAAAAAATGTTTTCTCATCCTTTTTTATTTGAACACCTTCCAGTTCTACGCCACGTGCACTCAAAGAATCCAATTGCTCCTGCGGAAAGTCGCCACCCACAACAGAAATCTGTTTAATAGGCTTTGTAAAGTTTGAGGCACTCCAGGCAATGTAAGTACCGGCTCCCCCAATAATTTTATCTGATTTTCCAAAAGGAGTTTCAATAGCATCAAATGCCATTGATCCGACAACAAGTAAAGACATATAAAAATTTTAAAGTAAGAATTGACAGGCGATTGGGCTGGTTGTTACCATGTTAACCGGAATACCCGTTGGGGTGCGAAACTAAAGGATTTTTAAATACTACTTTAATACAAACTAACAGCTTTCAAAAACCTGCCGTCACTTTATGATTTCTTATATAGAGGTTTGGGTTTTGGAGCCCTTTTGTTTTATAATTGTGGTGTCTGTAAAACATTACTATTACTAACATCTGTTAGTTTTGAAATATATTTGTTTCACGTAACGATTGTAAATGGCAAAAATTAAATCACCAGATCAAACCAGCAAACGCGACATTATACATGCTGTGGCAGCCGAACTTTTTAGAGAGAAAGGTTTTAGGGCAACAAGCATGCGGGAGCTGGCTTCTAAGGTGGGCATTGAGGCCGCCAGTCTTTATAATCATATTGAAGGCAAAAATGAACTCCTAATTAGTATTTGCTTTAAGGTAGCCAGCAACTTCACCCAAAAAATGAATGAAGTTGAAAACATGGATTCTGATATCATCACAAAAATTGAATTGCTGATACGGTATCATGTTCATGAAAACGTACACAATTACAAAGATGTTTATGTAAGCGACCGGGAATGGCGAAACATGGCAGATCCTGAACTTTCCAAGTACAGGGAAATGCGGAGGTCGTACCGTAAACGGTTTACTTCTATTGTAGAAAAAGGCATTAGCCGGGGAGAAATAAAAAAAGTTGATGCCAATACTGCTGTAATGATTTTTTTAAGTGCAATTGCAGCAGTTGACCAATGGCAGCGCATAATAAATAAAGTAAGCAGCGAGGAGCTTGAAAATAACATGGTTTCTATATTAATTGATGGTCTTCGTAAATAATTGCCCACACCACAAATCCACCGAAAACACCCGCTCCAGTGATCCATTTTGTTCCGCTACAAGTTCGTGATGTAAAGAAAGAAACAGACGATTGTGTATCGATCTCTTTTGACGTTGCTGCCGCTCAAAAAGATACATTTGTTTTTAAACATGGCCAATATTTGCCCATTCGTGCTTTTATTAATGGCGAAGAGGTGCGTCGGTCCTACTCTATTTGCAGCAGTCCGTTTGATAACGAATTAAGAATTGCAGTAAAAAATGTAGAAGGTGGTGTGTTCTCAAATTTTGCCAACACGCTTTTAAAAAAGGGGGATTTTTTAGATGTTATGCCTCCCATAGGAAAATTTTTTACCGGGTTGGATGAGCAACATGTAAAAAAATATGTTGCCATTGCTGCCGGAAGCGGCATAACTCCCATTATTTCCATTATTAAAACAACATTGTTAACCGAACCTAACAGCCAGTTTTTATTAGTGTTTGGTAACAAAAACCGGCAAAGTATTATTTTTAAAGAAGAGATAGATGCTTTAAAAAACAGGTTCATTAATCGCTTTAGTGTTATTCATATTTTAAGCCGCGAAAAAACAGATTCACCAATAAATTTTGGACGCATTGATGAAGAAAAGTGTATCATACTTTTTGAGAAAGCTATCCAGGTACACAACACTGATGAGTTTTTTATATGTGGTCCCGAAGAAATGATCATGACGGTTAAGGACACACTTGTTGATTTAGGGGTTGAAAATAAGCGAATACACTATGAATTGTTTTCGGCTGTCGGTCTTAAAAAGCAAATCAATCCATCAATTCAACCCACCAAAAAAAGCACTTCACATAAGAGTAAAATAACCGTTAAGCTTGATGGCTCACTGTTTGACTTTTATCTGGCTTATGATGGAGACAATTTATTAGATGCAGCATTGTTACAGGGTGCCGATTTGCCTTACAGTTGCAAAGGTGGTGTATGTTGCACCTGCCGTGCAAAACTGGTAGAAGGGCAGGTTGATATGGATGTTAATTATGGTCTTGCACCCGAAGAAATTGAGCAGGGTTTTATACTAACCTGCCAAAGTCATCCAAGAACCGAAAAAGTTATGGTTGATTTTGACATAAAATAACATGCGACAGGATGGTTACCGGTTGTTGAATTTCTCCTTTAATTTGTCTCTGGTAGAAACAAATTATCTTCTGTTAAACCCTCCGCCAGAACCACCTGGTCTTCCTCTTTCTTCTGCCTCTTTAACCACCAAAGGTTTTTTACCAAGCGATATATCATTTAAACCATCAATGGCTTCTAATGCTTCTTCTTTATTTGGCATGTCAACAAAAGCAAAACCCTTGCTTTTGCCGGTCTCTTTATCAATAGCAACTTTTGCCGATGTAATGGTGCCAAATTTTTCAAAAATTTCAATCAGTTCTGCATCATCAAGGTCGTAAGGCAAACCGGCAACAAAAATTTTCATAACAATTAATTTGGGGTGAAAATACACTACTTATTTTTTGTAGTCAAACCTTATCAATTCAATTATTCAGCTGTTTATATATTGGAGTAAAAAAGGTTCATTTCATTAATCAGGCAAGGGGTCTTCCATTACACATTTGTTTGTATATTTCTAAAAAAATTATATGCAAATCCTTCCATTGTTATTAAAAGAATTTGAACAGGAAACTGCCATTACCCGGCAAATGCTGGAACTTGTTCCTGATGACCAGTTTAGTTATAAGCCACACGAAAAAAGTATGACCATGCAACAACTAACTACGCATATTGCAGAGTTGCCCGGCTGGGTTGCAATGGGATTTTCAAGCAGTGAAATGGACTTTGCCAGCACACCTTACGAATTGACCGTAATAAACACCCGTGCTGAGTTGCTGGAACTTTTTACCAAATCGGTGCAGGCTGGAAAGGCCTCATTAGAGAATGCATCTGAGGAAGATCTTTTACCATCCTGGACATTGCGCCATGGCGAAACCATTCTAATGAAGCTAACCAAATATGAGCTGATCCGTCACTCCCTGGCACAAACCATTCACCATCGAGCACAGTTAGGAGTATTTTTGCGCTTGTTAAACATTCCATTACCAAAAACATATGGGCCAAGTGCCGATGATTCAAGCTTTTAATTGCTTATATCATTTATCATCAATTAATCAAAGCCAACTTTTAATAAAATGGAAGGGCTCCACTCAATAAATGCAGCGGAGCCCTTTTGTTCCCAACTTCAACCGAGTTTTACCAATTAAGCCTGGTCAGAGGCATTGTCATTGGGTTAATAAGCAATTCGTTTGTTTCAACCTCTTTTACTGGTTTTACCTGCTTTATACTTTTAACTTTTACGCCTGTTGTTACTTCCTGCTTAAATCTGTAGGTGCTGTCACCCGGTCTGTTAATACTGTCACCCGATCTTTCCAATTCCCTTTTCTTTTCATCCAGTTCTCTCTGTTGTTTCTCTATATCTCTTTTCAACTCCTCTTTACTCTTTTTAAAGTCTTCAATTACATCATCGCCTGAGTTGCCTTCATCATCATCTGATTTTTTATCTATCCTCTCCAACCCTTTACTGGTCATAACATACTCAACATTGTGTCTCCAGTTGTACGATTGTGTTTCAATGTTGTTCTCCCAATCCCAATAATCATTATCGCGACCCATGTTTATGCGTACATCTTCGCCCCAGCCTACATTTTCATTTATATAAATTCTTTTACCTACCGGTACTGCCACAGTTACTATAACCTGTTGGTTTCTAAACTTGTCTTCTTTAGTAATGGCTATTCCCTTCTCTAATAACAATACTGAGTCTCTTTGCACAATGTTGAAGTTGATGCGTGAAGCCAGCTTGCCGGCTGTTGATTTGCTATCGCCATTTGACATTTTTACCACGGATAACTGAAAGCTATCGGTAGTTGATTTGATAATACGTAAGCGAATGTTTTTTACATATACTGTATCCTCATCAAACGAAGCGAAAGGCTCAAAATGTAACCAGGAGTTATTATAATATCTACCCATGGTTGTTGACTTTATCTCCAGCTTATTCACCCCAGGGTTTGCCAGGTTTATTGCTTGTTCAGTTGGATTATTTCTATACCTGAAATCGTTACTTACTGATACCAGCAGGTTAACAAAACAAATGATACCTACAATCCAAAAGGCAAGAAATGTAAGCCTGATAACATTACTGCTGCTTTTTTTACCTGCAATTCGCCTGATGATCCAGGTTACAATTGCAATAACCGGTACCCAAATAAAGAATACAAGTGAACCCCAGGCCAAAAACTTTTGAAAACCATCATCTAATACGTATGAATAAGCAGGCAGTAATCCTGTTAACACCACACCGATCGCAAACAAGGCCACCACAATTGAGAACAAAATGCAGCCTAAAATAAAGTAGGCAAAAATCTTTATGATCACACCCAACACATGGCCTATGCCAGTGCCTGATCTTCTACCTGCAGCAATTGCTTCGCTACCGGCTCTTCTGCCAGCACTGCTCAGGTTCTCCCCAACTACCTGTGCTCTTTCTTTAACCTCGTTACCAAAACTTTGAGCTCTTTCTTTAAAGCCTTCCAAATCGCCCTGGATAGTTGATTTTATATTATTTAAGTCAACCTTTTCGCCTTTCATTTCTAATTTGTCGGCAGTGCTTTTAGCTTCTGGTATTACTAACCACAATATGATGTACACTACAATAGAACCGGGACTGAAAGAAAAGCTGAGGAAGTGAGGAAAGTCCCAAAAGCCACCATTACTCCACCTAAAAACAAAAGATATAAAGGGAATAAGGAACAATATTCTTGGAACCCACACCTGTACGGCAAAGTATTGAGCCAATCCACTGCAAACACCCGCTATCATTTTAGTGTCAGCATCGCGAAACAACCTTTTACGTTGCGATCCAATAACTACAGATGAACTACTTGGAACCGCGATCCACAATATGAAGTAGGCAAAAAATGTTACTCCAAAAAACAGGACAAACAGTATTCTTACAATTACAGGATCAATACCAAAATAATTACCAATACCGCTACACACACCACCTAAAATTTTGTGGTTCTCGTCCCTATACAGTCTTTTGCTGCCGGTGGCTCCGCTATCGTATGTTTTTTGTCTTTCCTGGTTAAAGTTTTCGTCGGAAAGCTGTGCTTTAACATTGTTCTCTTCAGCATCAAAATCCTCTGGTCTGCCCATGCTATTAATAACATTGGTCACCTCTTCATCAGTTATACAGGTGCTTCCTTTTTTCAAACTTTCGCCAAAAAGTTCAGCTATTCTACCTTCTATATCATTAATTATTTCGTCTTTTCCTTCCTCGTTGGCAAAAAACCTGCGCAGGCTATCAACATACTGTTTCAGCATGTCGTAAGCAGTCTCCTCAATAGGAATAACCCTGCCCTGGAAGTTTATATTAATTACCTTTTTCATTGTTTAAGCTTTATTGGTTAAAGTTGGTTGAAGTATCAGTATCCGGTAGTTCCCTGGCGGTTAAAGTGTTAACGGCATTTGCCAGTTCGTTCCAGGTTGCTTCCAGTTCCTGATAAAAAGCAAGTCCCTTGTCGGTCATGCTAAAATATTTGCGGGGCGGGCCGCTATTGCTTTCCACCCAGCGGTAAGTTAAAAAGTCAGCATTTTTTAAACGGGTGAGTAATGGGTATAGCGTACCCTCCAAAATATGAAGATTGGCAGCTTTCATTTTTTCCACAATGTCACTTGGGTAAACTTCGCCCTGGCGTATGATGGATAAAATGCAAAACTCCAATACCCCTTTCCTCATCTGACTTTGTGTGTTATCAATGTTCATCGTCGGAGTTTTTTTATGGCTCGGTTAAGAACCCTGGGTTTGTGAAATGTATTTGCAATCGTTGTTTTATTTTAATTCTGTTTTTTGCAGTAGTCAACTTCAACTTTCTTTTCCTTCTTTATGTTGATTTTGTTTCTCCAATTCTCTAACTACAACACAAAGATGCACATTTATTTAATACTATGCAATACAAAGTACCATATTTCTTTTAGTAGTTGGCGAATGCTAATAATGAGTTTAACCTAACACATTGAAAAATAGATACTTAATTAAAATGAGGGTAAGAATTAATTTTCAACATATGGATGAGTGGGAATATAGATCCATAAGTGGAGTATCTAAATTTGGAAGATCAGAAATTTGAGATGCTTAAAATTACTTAAGTAATAGAATTGGTTATGCCCATTGAGTAATTGATGATATTAAGAGAGATAAAAAGTCTTTGAATTCAAGTTTAACTGAATTAAAAAAATCGCTTAGCTACCTTAGTCCTCGATTTGTAGTTAGAACAGGCTCTTTTTCAACCAAAACCTTTTCCACCCCAAACCTGGTTACCATCGCATTTTCTCTTTGTAGCTAAAAGGATGATGCAGTAATTAAACTCCTTTTCAACCTGCCCTTTAAAGAAACAACCCTTGTCAACCGCCGTTTGTAATGGTGTAGTATCGTATATGAAATTGCCCTAAAAAAGTAAACCAGTAACGTAATGCTACTGGTTTTTACTTATCCATCATCCTTTGGTTATCCCTAACCATTAATCAACCATTCCTACATCCAAATCCAATAATTTATCTACAGCCATTTGTAATGTTTCCTGTTTTTTGGCAAAGCAAAAGCGAACTACTTTATCATCTTTACCATATTTGTAAAATACGGATACCGGTATGGTTACCACTCCACAGCGCTCTACCAATTTCAATGCAAACTCTTTATCGCTTGCATTACTATAGGCGCCATAACTATAACACTGAAAGTAACTTCCGTGCGATGGCAATGGTTTGAATGATGTTTGCCTCATTAAACCCTCAAAATAATCCCGCTTTTGCTGTACTATTTTGCCCAGGTTTAAGTAGGCATCTTTATTATCAAGGTAAGCTGCTATACCTGCCTGTGCAGGGCTGTTACAACTAAAACAATTAAACTGGTGCACCTTTCTAAACTCCTCCATCAATTTCGCAGGTGCCACACAATAACCCAATTTCCAACCGGTACAATTGTAGGTTTTGCCAAACGAAAAACAGACAAAACTTCTTGCTAACAAGTCAGCATATCGCAACATGCTTAAATGTAGAAGGTCATCAAAAACCAGGTGTTCGTATACTTCATCGCTGATTATAAAAATATCAGTCCCTTCCACAGTTTTCCTCAATTGCACAATGTCCTCTTCGCTTAGAACACTGCCTGTTGGATTGTGTGGCGAATTAATAATGATAGCCTTTGTCCGGCTACTAATCTTGCTCCTCACTTCATCCCACGGAATTGAATAATCGGGAAACTGCAATTGTACAAGTACCGGTACAGCACCATTTATTTCAATATTTGGTATGTAACTATCGTAAGCCGGCTCAAACACAATTACTTCATCACCCTTTTGCAAAATGGTGGTTAACGCAGTAAAGATTGCGTATGTTCCACCGGGGGTAATGGTTATGTCTGTACCGGCATTAACCTGGTTTCCATATAAATTAAAGATCTTTTCTGCCAGCTTTTCTCTAAGAGAAAGCAGGCCGGCCATATGCACATACTGGTTAATACCCTCAAGCATAGCCTTATTAACCAAATCTATCAGGGCCCTATCCATTTCGTAATCAGGAAACCCCTGGCCCAGGTTAACCGCATTATATTGTTGAGCCAACTGGCTCATCACTGTAAAAATGGTAGTGCCCACATCCGGCATTTTGCTGTTAATCGATAGCATATTTTACTACTATATTAAGCCTTAATCAAACACTTAAAAAAGTGGATAAGTGCAGTTAAGAACTTGTGATTGCGAAAATAAAGTATTGATGATGCTTATTTTCGCAACCGGTAAAATGTGCAATCTAACTTTGTATGCAGCAAGTGCTTACCCTGTACAAAGACTTTAAACCAGAGATATATAAATCATATTTTCCTGGGGTAGCTTCTACAAAAACCAGGTTACTGGGTTTGGTATTTTCATCCCTGTCTGAATCGCTTAGGTTTGCCATTAATGAAACATCTGCCGTAACATTATTAGCTTCATTTTTAATAACCAGCTTAACTATGCGGGTATTAAAAACGTCATTACCTGTTAAGCTTATCCATAGTGAACCATCAGGTGCAGTAACCATGGAATATATTTTTTGACTGTAACCCATATCATGTTTAAATATGATGCTTCTCTTGCTGATGTCGTACAGGTAAACCGTTCCTTCGCAACAGCCTACAATAATGTTCTCGCTGTACATATTTATAGTACCAGGGCAGGCTCCCAAAGGAAAATCCATGCTGGATGTAATGCTATTGGTGGCCGGGTTGTAAACATATAATTTGCCATTACCTCCTGTAACTGATGTGGCAGCTACATATGCCAGGTTAGAGTCTTTAGAAAGACACATTCCAGAGTACTCATAATTTTGAAACTCGGGTAAATAAACATTGCGCTTAATACCATCTCTTAAACTTCCAATACTTAATTCTCTATTGGTACTAACTGTTAGCCTGTCATTGTTTCCCCCGGCAATTAAGTAGCCACTTTTTGTATAATACATACCCGACAAATACATGGAGCCACGTACACCTGCTGCATCAGCATCCTGGAACTGGGTGATTTTTTGTGGATTTGATTGTACCGCGGTTATAGCAGGTGGCACGTAGCTTGGTGTTAGGTTATTAACGGTCCAGGTGTTGTTTACTTCGTACTCAAGCACTGCACCTTTAGGATAACCACCCATAAATATTTTAGGGTTATTTGACTTATCAATTACTGCCATTGAATGTGCGGTGATTGCATAATTACCCAGGTATTTAAAACCGGCGGTACGATTATACGAAACCAATTCAGGTACTTTTGAGGCACTGATAAATAAAGAATTGTTTACCCCGATCATTGTTGATGTTGGATACACATCATCTGTAACCTGGTTTATTAGAATGTTACCCTGGTTACCATCATTAAACTTGAAATACAATTTTTTCTCGTTGCCTTTCCATACCAATTCAGGTAAGGCACTTTTTTCAACATCATATGGAGAATACAAAACCCTGTCAGTAAGCGGCCTGTTATCCATTGGTGTCATGGTAGTACCATTCAACTTATAATGGGTAGAGCCGTGTTTTGCATAACATGCATCAACATGAGAAGTCAGTTCAATTCTGTCGTCAGGAGTCTCGTACTTCATCATTAAAGTTTTTTGACCCGTTGCCCTGTTAATGGCATACATCAACCAGTTTTCCTGTCCCACAGTTGCATAGGTAAACTTGTCGTCGCCGGTTATGTAAGCAACATATTTTGAGGTGCCGTTGATAGGAGTATTATCTACATAAAACGATTGGTTGTACGTATAGCGAAAGGTGTAAACATCGCCATCGTTACCAAAAGAGCCGCCATATAAAGCACCATCTTTACCTACATTAAGCATGTATATTTCCAGGTATTTTCCTTTTGCAATAAAAGGACGTCCCAGGTCTATAGCAGTTTGTGTGTTTGGATCATACTCTACCAAATGACCACCACCACCGGTACCCGCTTCAGTAGAAATATATAATTTTTTATTGGTGCCAAAAACGTAACGTGTAACTCTTCCTAATGAGCCTTGTATGGCTTGCCCGTTAGGTGTCGTTACTTCAACAATTTTTGTTGATTTTGTTTGCAGGTTTACCGCAATAAAACGAAATGCATTTACGGGAGTTGCACCATTTAAAACCCCATTATCTATCATTACAGCCACGTAACCAGAAGTGCTGTTAGGTGCATTTGTAATTAGAGGTTTTAAATTTGAATAGAGGGGATCGATCAGCCATAAAACATTGGTTCCTTTTAAAGGAGAACCGAGGTTTTCTGCACCCAACACTTGAGTTGTTTGTATTGCCTTGGATGAGGGCAATGTTGGGGCAATGGTTTTTACTTTGGTACATGCGGTGCATAATAATAATGCAACGCATGTAGCCATAGACAGGCTTTTCATTTGTAGGATATTGGATGGTTACGAAAGGATATTTGGATTTCCTCTATTGGATGGGTAGAGGATATTAATTAAACGAACCTTAAAAGAGGAAATTGTAGCACAATTGCATGTATCGTTGATACGGTCATTACTTTACCTTTTTGGGTCTATGGCTTCCCAAAACGAAACAGGTCTCTTTTTTAGGCATTTCCGTTTTTGAGGAGTAAAAGGCATGCAATTCTATGATTAGGGTTGGAATGCGTGGCTGGGATGAAGACTTATAAACGTGTATGATTAAAATATCTGGTAGTGTCTCAGTTTAAAAATTCATGCTTGACAAATAAGGAACGGTTCTATTTTCTTTGTTTCAAGGCAAAGAAAGCAAAACTTCCGACCGACTTAAATACAAGAGCGTTTGAATTACTACAATTGGCGACAAGTGGAGATACTAAAAAAAGAAGTGATGATAAGAATGCCTGCTGTGGCTTTGGGTCGCTTAGGTTGGTTGAAAGGTGGCAAGGCGAGAGCAAATAGCCTTAAACCAGAATGAGGTGCAGAGACATCAAAGAAAGCTGCTTCAAAAAGGTGGAATAAGTCATAAGTGACATTCTTTTATATCACCTTTTATATCGAACTCATAAACGAATGGTGGTGCATCCTTACTCATTTCAACCTTTATTTTCTCCCAATGCGTTACAATTGTTGTTAGTAAATCCCAGTACAACACCATTTTTTTTGAATACTTGAAGAATAGAACTCTTGTGCCTGTCTCCTGAATAGCCTTCCCTGTTAATTTGATTTGTTTAAAATCTTTATCTTTTGTAACAATAACACCTCTCCCCTTTAATTTTCTTATAATTTCTTCATCCGTTGCGCCCCTTCTACCCATAAGCTTTTCTGCGGATAAAACATCTACGTTAACTGTGCTGGCAGGGTTGCTCTTTTCAAGCAAGTCTAAGCCCTCCGCTAATCTTTTTGAAAAGTTTCATCAAAAATAAAAATCATTTAGGCTGCTGTTGGGGAATAATACCTAATCGCATCATTTACTTGCTCCTCTGAAATGTCATATAATATACATATATTTCTTTTCGTCTCTCCGGCAAGGTATAAATTATTTATAGTTTTAATTTGTAAGTTAGTCCCCATTATAACAGGCTGCCCGAATTGATGTTTTGGATCAACTACTGTTAAGTTAAATGTAATATGACGTATACTTTGTACATTTGGAAAACTTTCTCCAAATGGTTATACGTTATTCAATCAAGCTAAGTAAATCTGAAGTGGAAGAATTACATGTGATAATCAACAAGGGTTCACATACTTCCCAAACCTTTCGAGCGGCTTACATACTGTTGAATTGTGACGAAGGGGAATATTCGGATAAGGTAACGAATGAGCAAATAAGTAAAGTGCTAAAAGTTGGAATGAGGACAATTGATAGAATAAAGAAACAATTTATTGAAGAAGGAATTGAAGCCGTTTTGGAACGCAGACCCACTACACGCATTTATGACATTAAAGCAGATGGAGATATGGAGGCAAAATTAGTAACGCTATGCTGTAGTGAACCACCGAAGGGTTTTTCTAAATGGTCGCTGCGCTTGTTGGCAGATAAGATGGTAGAACTAAATTATGTAGAGAGTATCTCGCATGTCACAGTAAGAACCGTTTTAAAAAAAATGAACTTAAGCCCTGGAAAGTAAAAGGTTGGGTAATCCCACCTGATAAAAATAGTGCGTTTGTAGCGAACATGGAAAAAGTATTAGATGTATACAAAGAGCCCTACAATGCCGCATTTCCAGTCATTTGCATGGATGAATCTCCTAAGCAATTGATAGAAGAAGGAAAGCCATCTGTTCCAATGAAACCAGGTCAGGATGCGAGAGTAGATTATGAGTATGTCAGACATGGAGTAGTTAACATATTTATGGCCAATGAGCCATTGATGGGAAAGCGTTATGTAGAGGTTACGGAGTTTAAAACGAAAAGAGATTGGGCTAAGTTTGTAAAAAGAATTGCTGATGAATGGTATCCAAAAGCAGAAAAGATAAAATTAGTTATGGATAATTTTAAAACACATGACGCTTCAGCATTCTATGAAACATTTGAACCAGCAGAGGCAAAAAGGCTTTGGGACAGATTTGAATTTGTATTTACTCCTAAACATGGAAGTTGGCTAAATATGGCCGAAATAGAATTACATGTATTAAATGGACAATGCTTAAACAGACATATATCCACGACAAAAAAAATAACCGAAGAAGTTGAAGCATGGCAAACGAACAGAAATAATAAAAATAAAAAAATAAACTGGCAGTTCACCAACAAGGAGGCTAGAGTAAAACTGAAAAAACTTTATCCGTCAATTCAAGATTAACATAACACTACAATGTTTTTCGTGCCTGAAATAGGGTAGAATCTTCTGGCAATCAAATCTGCCCCATATTCAATTTGTTTTATAAACGGCTCTATAAAAGTGGGGAAGTATGGCTTATTCGACCCATCACCTTTATATAGATTTCCCATATACTCAAACCATATTTTACTATTTGGCTTTTTGTCTATCGGCGTTTTTACTTTAATAGACGCAAAAGGATAATTTGTTTGTAAATCCTTAGAAAGTGATTGATGTAGCTTTTTTATTTGAGCAGAAGTGAAGCCATCATTCTTAAGGTGGTAATAAGTATAAAATTCAATAAGGGCAAAAAAATTTATAGCACGATTTCCCTTTTCTCCAAATGTTATAACGTTCCAAAAATTGTTCATTAAATATTTAACCTTGTGATATGGCAATTTTAAAATCTCTGCAACATCAGAAGTTAAATATATCCCGTCTCCTAAATGAGGTGCTTTTTTCTCTAAAGATTTTATAATTCGCATAGCTTAATAAGATTTGAAATGTACAACCAAAAATTGTTACTTAAGTCTAAATCTTACTTAAATTTTCAGGGAGATAAATCATTATCAGTGGAAACTGGCAGCCACCAGTTTTCCCTATTTATTTATATAAAAATATACAATAATTTCATGTTCAACGATAAAAATAAACTGAATAAAATGGTTGACCGATCCTCCTTGCAATGATGTGGAGTGTTATATTTTGCGTGCCTAAACTCATCCTTTTATGCCTTTGGCAGTATATGTATTGAGCAAAGAGTACACTTCGCTATCCAGATACTGACCGTTAAAAAAGTAATTTTCTTTAAAATATCCCTCCTGTTTAAAGTCATGCTTTTTAAGTATTTGCCTTGATGCATCATTAGCAGGGTTTATAATAGCCTCTATGCTGTGAAAATGCAATTGATTGAATCCAAATGGCAAGAGGGTTTGCAGGCATTCGCTCATGAAACCTGATTTCCAAAATGTGGGGGATAACATATAGCCAACTTCTGCACGATAGTTTTCCACATCAATTATATGGAAGCCCACGGTTCCTATAAGTTGAGTGCTTTCAATAGTTGTGATGCCCCATGCAATAGAGAGATTGTCCTGGATGTTGGTGTCTATTTTTTGAATGAGTAATTCAATATCTGCAATTGAAGCCGGCCGTGG
>JBBQVY010000066.1:0-21813 GCA_038211085.1 Chitinophagales bacterium
CACAAAAACAATAGGAACACGGATGACACAGATTGAACGGATTTTAAAAGATTATTGGTCTGTAGAATATTATTAAATCGTTTATAAACCTTTGAAAACTGGCAATAAAACGGCTATTAAGAGAAAGTAGAATTAAAGCATTTTTTTTTATCCGTTTTATCCGTTTTATCAGTGTCATCCGTGTTCCCTTTTTTCACAACAAAGATGTGTACACACGGTAGGCCACACTTGCGGGGTCGCACCTTTGTACTGCTGGTTCTTTATTTAGCACCCTCCTATCTTTCGTTCAACATCTCTTTCAATTCCTTAACTTCTGCCTCCAGTTTTAAAACATATTCTTTTTGAGGAGCAAATGCCAGCTCAGTTTCTTCTGCCGTGTAGCGGGGCGTAATGTGTTGGGGACAGTTCCAGTCATAGGCTTCAATATTCAATACCATCATACGTTCGGGCCGAAATTTGTATGAAGCCAAATCGAGTAACTCAAGTAAGGAAGGATCATCTTTTAGCTCGATGATGGAGGCTTTGGCAAAGATTTTTAACCTTGCTCTTGAAGGGTAATCCAGCATTATTAATGCAACATTATTGTTGGTAGCCAGGTTACCCACGGTGATGTATTGCATATTGCCCTTAAAATCTATAAAGCCAAGCCGCTTAGAATCCAGCACTTTCAGAAAGCCCTTTGGCCCGCCACGATGCTGTATGTATGGAAAACCTTTCTCGCCAATACTTGCCATGTAAAAACTATCCCGCTGTGCAATAAAATCAACCTCATTTTCAGTTAAACCATCAATATAGGTATCTCTTTCCACCCGGGCATAAGTGGCCCTGCTACCTAGCTTCTTCTGCATTGCTTTTACCGAATCCGTGAATGCCAGGGTTGCAAAATTTTTAGCCATGGTTTTGCATTTTAATACTTTTCTTCTTTTAGCCTCTCATCATCGGCCTTTTTTACAGCCCGTACAAACGGTGATTGTTCCAAAACCTTATCCCACATACTATCGCCACACTCATCAGGTATCACAACCGGCTCCTCTGTAACGTGGATCTCAGCTTTGTTTTCTTCGTCTCGTTTCATATTGACTATTTTATAATTTTCTGTCTTGTTCATCTATTGCAAGGTCATTGATACTTGCATATCTTTTTGCCATCAACCCGTTTTCATCAAACTCCCAGTTCTCATTACCATAAGCCCTGAACCATTGTCCTTCTCTATTTTGATATTCATACTCAAACCTAACGGCCATCCGGTTCTCCCGAAAGCCCCACAACTCTTTTTTAAGTTTGTAGTTCAATTCCCGCTCCCACTTCGCTTTTAAAAAGGCTTTAACAGCCTCCCTTCCGTTAATAAAATCTGTTCTGTTGCGCCACTCTGTATCTATGGTGTAGGCCAGGCAAATCCGCTCCGGATCCTTGCTATTCCAGGCATCTTCTGCTAACTGTACTTTTTGTAAAGCGGTCTCCAAAGTAAAAGGCGGCAATGGTAGTTTTTGTTCCATGATCTTTAGTTTTAGTTATGATAAACAATCGGGGCAAAACAGGTTTGCACTAAACAATAATTTTGAAATTTCTGCTTCCAGTGATTGCTGTTTGTCTTTGGCATACCAGAGGTGCAATTCGTTAGCATAAGTTCCTGCAGTTGCTGGATCTGACTTTAATTCTTTAACCATCTTTTGTGCAATGGCTGGCCTTGGCCCCCAAATACCGGTCACATTATTATGCTCGTCTAATTGAATTAATTTGGGGATAGAACGGGTTCCACTGGTAAGGTAAGCATCCATCAATTCCGGGTTTTGGTCACGGTATACCAAACGCATTTCAATTCTTCCTTCGCTCAATTCTGCTAAGGCATTAAGCACTGGTAATATTTGCGAAGCATCCCCGCACCAATGCTCTGTTAAAACCAGCCAATGCATCTTATACTTCAGTGCTTTTAGTTGTTCAATAACTACCGCGCCGGCAACGTAAGTTTTCTCTACCCTGTGCATCCTGCGCTGGTTAAGGTTTATGTATTCTTTAATTTTCAGGTCGGCATTTAAAGCCAGGTCTTCAGCCATTTGTTGCTTGTACTGGTTGTAACCGATACCTTTTTCAAGATAACCTGCGTAATCAGACTTTTTAATGAGCATGTTTTTCGATGTTATTATTGCTTTTCTTTTACCATACAAAGCTGCAACTATAATCTGCTTTTATAAATGGAGAATGAACGCAAAGGGATGGACAATTTTCTCGGCAAGTGAAATGTACTAGAAGATATACAAGTCTTAAAAGTGATTTAATCAGCGCTGTCTAACAGCCTCCGGTGATAATTAATCTGACCCAAGTGATAACTAAGGTGACCAGATAAGTGCGCTAAGAAAAATTCTACAGACATTTTTTCTGCAAAAACCATGATGGGATATTCGCTCTCCAATAGTTCAGGGGTTAATTTATCCAGCGATTCAATTACAACAAGAAGGGTATCTTCAATTTCTTTTATCAGTTCAGCCTTTGGGGTATTCTTTATCGAAAATTCTGCCGGCCTGTCCCTTACATAACCGGTCTTCCCGATTTCTGCCCCAATATAGGAATTAAGGTTGCCAATGAGGTGCAGGCAAAGATTACCGGCAGAATTAGTAACAGCTCCAGCTACCTGCCATAAGCCGCTTTCATCATTGTATAATTCTATCTCAGTTTTCAGTTTATTCAAATCCCGGGTAAATAATTTTTGAAGTGTTGCTTTTAGCATGGCTATATCTTTTATTGTCTGATGCCTGTAGATTTTGTTCACTTTAAATTTTTGCCAGCAATTTTTCAAGCAGCATTTTCAGTGTTTGAATGGTACCAATATCTGTAAGAGTTCCGTTTGCGTCTATTTTATTTTTAATACTGCCAATACTTACTGAAGATTCGGCTCCCATATTTGTCCCCAAAGCAGTAAGCGTTAGCAGCAACGATGCCAATGCCTTTTCACCGCCGGAATACAATAGCGAGGCACTGATTGCGGCAACAGGTTTCTCATTCAGCTCACCGGAAGAAACCAGCCAATCCAACGCATTTTTAAAACACCCGGCACACCAAACGCATATTCAGGTGTAGAAATGATCACGGCATGTGCCTCCTGGATTTGTTGCCGGAAATTACTTACTACCTCGATCTGTGACGCGATTTCGGGGTTAAAATGTGGCAACTGATCAAACCCCTCAAATAATTTTACGAACACATGTTCCGGGGCCATCGTCGCCATGGCTCTTAAAATATTTGTATTTGCTGAAGTTGATTTTAAACTTCCGGAAATGCCAATAATATTGATTTGCTGCTCCATGTTGCTCGTTTTTCGATCATCAAATACCTGGTGTTCATTTTTTATTATTTTTAAGATTTGTATTTTCTGGTTCATAATTAAGTTAAATTCTCCACGGCGGATTTGTTCTGTTTTTTCCAGCAAAATATAGGATGAGTTGATTATTATCTGGGTCCTTTAAACGTGCTTCTCTCCACAGCCAGGGTTTATCGGCTGGTAATTCTTCAAATGCAATTCCCCTCTTTATCAATGATTGTACGTAAACATCTAAATCATCCACCTCAAAATAGATCCAGGTACCATTACCCATGGGCAATTGATCTGTTACATGCAATGAAAATGTAGAAGTACCATCAGGACAAATAAACCTGGCATAATCCGGAACAGACTTAACGATCAGTTTCAACCCAAGCTTTTCATAAAATTCAATAGAATGGGCAACATCCATTACAGGAACAGTTATTTGGTTTAGATTCATGGTTACTTTGTTGAGTGTGTTCTGCACAAATCTCCATAGGTAACAAAATACGGAAAAGCCACTTCAAATTGCCCTTGGTTTAAACGGAATTCTCTTAGGCCAAAAGTAGAAGCCGTGATTTAATTCCCGGCCTCTATAATATCCATTCAATAACTTTTTGCTTTTCCAGCTACTACTTTTTCTGCATAAATGCGGTGCATTTCTTTAGAGATATAATCCACATTTTAGAAAATTGCCTTTGAGGCTAACAAAAAAATACACCTGGTTTACTCAAAGGTTTCAGGGTTTTCATTTTAATTATTTAATTGATGATATATCGTTTCGCTATGCTTTTAATCAGAAAGACCGGAAAATTATTCCGGTCCTCTGACTGATAGTTTGCTTATTTTAATTGCTGCTGGCAACCATGTCCGATTCCAGTGATGGAGCCAATGGAAAATCAACCGGTATTTGTATCAGGTTATGCAGGTAATTCATTGCCACTTTATCACTCACCTGCAAAATCAGGTCAACCAGATTTTCGTTGGTATATCCCTGTGCGAAAAAATTGTCGACCAACACTGCATCTGCCCTGCCTTTGTTTTTGGTAATGCTTTCGGCTAATTGCACCAAGGCATTCAGCCTGGTATCAGTTGCAACACCTCTGCGGATATCAAGCAGTTGTTCGTCTGTAAAATCATTCATTTTACCAATTACGGTATGGGCACTCTGGCAATAAATACAACCATTTACCTGGCTAACAACCAGGTTAACGGCTTCTTTTTCCCTGTTACTTAAAGTTGTTTTTGCATTTTGATAGGCCAGGTATTTCCCTAACCCATTTTCCGAATATGCAATGGCCGCATACAGGTTGGGCACAAAGCCAAGTGCTTTGTTCAAATTGTCGAAAATAGCCTGATTGACAGGCGCTACCTCTTCTCTTGTTGGAACTGTGAACCTTTTCATTGTTTATTTTTTAAAGTTTGTTGTCGTTATTGACAGTGCAAAGATGTTACGACATCACAGGACAAAAAATGGAGAATGAGCGCAAAGAGATGGATAATTTTCCCAGAAGGAATATTCTACAAAGAGCAGAAAAATCAGGGTAATCCACAAGTGTTACATCTATAATTCTGCATAAGCAGCGATAAATATTTTACTTGATAGATGAGATTTACCTTACAAACTAAAAATAATCGCTCTCGTTCAACCATAAAACTTTAAAAGGAATACCCTGACTGATTATCTTTTAAACGTAGCAAAAAATAGAAAGAGTAATTTTTCTTCCCATTATCATGACAGGAAATGACATGACGTGAGAGCAAAAAGTGGCAAAACATTACTGGAACCGACCTCTTCATTCTTGTACTTCAGCAACAAAACTGGTACCCACAGGTAGGTAAAAAAGGGAAATAGAAAACTTATTAAAAACCAATCACCGTTGACTACTATACAGGGATTTAAAATCCGGAAAAGTCTGAAGAATATTCTACTTTCCGATACAAAACTTACTAAAAATATAATCCAACTGATCTTCGTTGGTTATTTCACCTGTAATTTCCCCCAGGTAATGAAGGCATCGCCTAATGTCAAGTGAAAGTAAATCTCCTGAAACCTGCTGCTCCATTGCCGATTGAATTTCTTTTAAAGACTCATCTACCATGCGCAATGCTTCGTAGTGACGGGCATTGCTCACAATAGTTCCTTCAGTATGAAGCTCACCACATATTACAACATCAACCAGTCGCTGTTTTAAAACATCAATTTGTTTCTTATGACTAGCTGAAATAAAGAGAATAGGAATTTCAGCAAATTTTTCTCCTATATCATTAAGATTGGCTATATCAATTTTATTACCTGCCAGTAAATATTTTATTTCTCCCGCCTCCATTTCTTTCATAATAAATAAAAGCTGCTGGCTGCTCAATTCATTTACATCAAACAAATAAATTACAACATCTGCCTGCCTCATTTTATCCAGGCTTCGTTCAATTCCAATACTCTCAATACTATCTGTTGAGTTGTCCCTGATGCCGGCAGTATCTATCAACCTAAAAAGGATTCCATCAATGTTAAGTACTTCTTCTATGGTGTCCCTGGTAGTTCCGGCTATAGGGCTTACAATAGCACGTTCTTCATTTAATAAAGTATTAAGCAAGGTAGATTTACCAGAATTGGGTTTGCCGATAATAGCAACCTGCACCCCGTTTTTTATAACATTACCCAATGAAAAGGAAGCCAGCAATTCGCTTGTTACTTTCCCTGCAGTACTCAACAAGTTTTGCAATTGGGTTCTATCTGCAAATTCAACATCCTCCTGGCTAAAATCAAGTTCCAATTCAATCAAGGCTGAAAAACTTAATAATTGATCTCTCAAATATTTTAACACAGAAGAAAACCCACCCCTAATATTTTGAAGAGCGTTTTTGCGGCTGGCCTCTGTGTTACTATTAATCAGATCAGCCACTGCTTCGGCCTGTGTAAGATCGAGTTTACCATTTAAAAATGCTCTTTGCGTAAACTCTCCTGGCTTAGCAAGTCTTGCGCCCTTTGCAGTTATAGATTTAATAATTTTTTCCAGTACATAAGGTGAACCATGCGAGGAAATTTCTATCACATCTTCTCCGGTATATGAAGCTGGATTTTTATAAATTGAAATAACAACCTGGTCTAAAACATTCGCCCCGTCTTTTAGCAAACCAACATGAAGGGTATGCGAAGGTTGTTCAATTAAACTTTTCGACGAAAATAATTGGTCAGTAATACCAATTGCATCTTTGCCACTTAGCCTAATAACACCTATAGCTCCAATCCCCTGTGGAGTTGCAAGTGCTACAATTGTATCTTCCCAACCGGATAATTTTCCGAGCATTTGTTATTGTTTGGTCAAAACTAACGGCTTTTGCTAAAACAAAAAATCCTCCATAAAGGAGGATCTTTTGAAACAATAAAATATGATATTATTCTGCCACCTGGAATGTGACGTTTTGAACAGCCTGGTAAATTACAGGACGCCCGTTTTGAATGGCCGCCTCCCATTTAGGGCCTCTTTTAATAACCTTTTCAGCTTCAGGACCACAACTTGGACAAGCTTTAGGCTTTTCAATTGCCTGAACGTTACTAATGTTTCCAGTCTTATCAACAATGAACTGAACTTTTACTGTGTAGTTTCCAACAGCTGCACCATCATCTGCCGCAACGTTGGCATTAAGGTTACGCTCAAGGTATCTTCTCCAGCCTTCAAGTCCACCTGGGAATTTGGCTTCCTTTTCAACTTTGGTAAATACTTTATCGTAATCTTCTTCTACTTTTTTTGGAGCTTCTACAACACCAGTACCTTTATCTTCAACCGGTGGGGCCACCAAACCTTCGTCTTTAATACCCTGTTGGTTAATAACACCGATTTTAGTATCCTCCAATTTTTCAACCTCTTTTATTTCATCCTCAGGTTTAACCTGCTCATCTTTTACAATTTTAGGAGGAGTAAACTTTGCGATCTCAACTTTGGGAGGCTCTTGTTTTGGTGGTGGAGGTGGCGGAGGTGGCTCGGGCTTTTTCTCTTCCTGTTTCTTGATGTCTTCCAACTGAACATCCTGAACAACAATTTTGTTTTTATCGTTATCCTTATCGCTGGCAAAAACCGAAGTTAGAAAAACTAACAGGCAGATAATTACCATTGATACTAATGCGATGGTAATCCTCTTGTTATATGTTCTCCGCAGGTCGTAAGCACCGTATTCTTTGTTTCTGCCCTCGAAAATAATATCAAGGATATCAGCGCTTAAGATTTTGTTAGATTCCATGTCTATGAGTTTTTAAGTTAGATGCAACAACTGTAAATTTCCATACTCAGCCTTACTTAGCCGGATTTCCTTCAGTTGCTTTGATCAACTGGGTTTCAATGTCCAATATATCGACCATCGCGTAGCGTTTAATATCATTGATAGTCATTTCATCAAGAATATCCACTACTTCCTTATACGAAGCCATGTCGCTTGGCTTAATTATAATAACAAGGTCCGCCTCAGGTGTACTCCTCTTTTTATCGATTATCACATCCCTGATTTGTTTCATGGTACTTGTTTTAAAATTACTGGCCTGTGCATCTAATTGACCTTCGTAATAGTAAACAGCATCTTTATCACCTAACAAGAGAGTTAATGCTCCACTTTCCTTTGCTTTGTTCTGCTCTTCGGGCGTGTCGGTGTCCTTGGGCAAGAACAACTTCATAGCTGTGGGCTGACTCATAGTAGTGGTAAATATAAAGAACGTTATAAGTAAGAAGCCCAGATCCACCATTGGTGTCAGGTCAACCCTTGTAGAAGCCTTCTTTGCCTTTTTGACTCCCGGGCCCTTTTTGTGGCCCCCGCCGGAGGTATCGAGTTCTGCCATGATTTATTTCTTTAACTATTAATAATCGATTTTTTCTGATTGAAAACAGTCTCTACTATTGCTCAACCTTTTCACCTTTCATGTACTTACGCCATAGGTCAGTCCCTTTAGGTACGCCTTCAGGATTAGTTATCATCTGAAATTTGAACTGATCAGCTTTCTTAAATGCAGTAATAACATTTTTAAACTGGGGATACTTCGCCAGGTTGTCACCTTTTACAATAAGATTCAATTTTTCGTTTGTGGTAGCATGAGCAGTAACTATTGCATTCATCCAGGCAATCACCTCGTTGTTGGAACTATCCTTGGCAGGAATACCTGGCAAAGCATCGCCTTTCAACTGATCAGCAGGTATCGTCAAAAATGACTTTAACTGCGATATTGGTGCCCCATAAAAACTTGCTTTTGAGAACGCGGTAATTTCAGCTGGACTAAGCCCGGCATTGTTTGCAGTATTTAACTGCTTGGCTAACTCTTCTTTCACATCTTTGTTATCAAGAGATATGAAAACTTTGCCGTTCTTATCTATAGTAACTAATGTAACATCCTTTTCAGGTGCAACCTTTGATGAAACCGAATTAGGCGTAGTAACAGCAATAGCCTCTTCAGGTTTAAATTTAGTAGTAAGAATGAAAAAAGCCAGCAATAGAAAAGCCACATCGCACATGGCAGTCATATCTACAGCCGTACTCTTTCGGGATATTTTGGGTCTTGCCATTTTTCTTTACTTTTTTTGATATTTCATAATGAGATACAAAACTTCAGTTTTTCCACAAGCTTACTTGAAGTTAGAGGCAAAACTTTGAGTTAAAGTAAATCCAGATTCATCAATGCCGTAAGTAATACCATCAATTCGGGTGGTAAAAATATTGTAGAATATGATCGCAAGGGCTGAAGTACCAATACCCAAAGCCGTATTATACAAGGCTTCAGATATACCCCTTGATAATTCGCTGGCTGCATTAGCACCACCTTCAGCACCCAGGGCAGCAAAAGCCGTAATCATACCAATTACTGTTCCAAGCAATCCTATCAGTGTTGCAACAGACGCCATTGTTGAAAGAAATACGAGGTTTTTCTCCAACATTGGTAGTTCCAGTGCAGTTGCCTCTTCTACTTCTTTCTGAATATTCAAAACTTTTTGTTCTGTGTCAAGTTCAGTGTTGGTGATCATTTCCTTGTATTTACGTAAACCAGCCTTCATAACATTTCCAACCGATCCTCTTTGCTTGTCGCATTCTGCTATGGCCTTATCAACTTCCTTGTTTGATAAATGAAATTGCACTTTTCTGATAAATTCAGTAATACTTCCATTACCCGCGGCTTTTGATACGGTTAATAATCTCTCAATGGCAAACGTAATAACGATTAAAAAACACCCGATTAGCACAGGTACAATAATTCCGCCTTCATACATCCTTGTCAGGTTTCCTTTAGGTCCTTTGTGGGCTGGCCAAAACCAATGACTGGTATCAGGATCTGGCGTAGTAAAATTAGCTCCATTACCCAGCACAAACCTCCAGATAATATAACCTAAAAGAATACAAGCAATTGGAGCAATCAATGATATAACATTACCTGACTTTTTCGGTTGTACAGAGGTTATGCTTCTTGTTGTTGCAGTTGGTTTTGTTTCCGCCATGGTTCAATTTTTTTTTGTTTAAAAATGTTTTTGAGGTGTTAGTTACAATTTGTTCGCAAGTCTAAGGAAAAATACTTTCAGTTGAACAAAACAATCTTTATTTAATTTTTAAAGAAGATGCACAAATTAGGTATTTTATTCAATGGAACAAATCTGTAAACTTTTTATTTTCATATAAATAAGATGAAGATTTTTAAGAGTGAAAAGAAGGAATTTAGCTCTTTCAAACCACTTTTCTAACTAACGAAATTCTTTTAAATCATTCGGCTCTTTCAGGAAATTACGTTCCATGTATTACACCATTTTTATGCCAGCACTAAAAGAATAAATCAGGTTGCCTGATTTCTCATTGACATAGATCAATATTTCAATTCTCTCCAAATGCTTAGGTGAATTTTTTAGTTGTCTTGATAAGTTTGTTTTTCATTGAAGTGTATTTCATAGAATTAAGTCACAAAAATTGAGGCAAGCAGCCTGACTGGTTCACTTAAAAAAATTTTGATTTCTGCAACATATAAATCACCAATAAAAAGCACCTCTTCCTATAACTTCACCTTTCAAAAAACTTAATTTTTAATAAAGACCATGAAAAGAATTGCACTATTGTTATTGTTTGCAGGTGCTACCCTGGGTTCCATGGCCCAGCGCCCTACAACACCCAGTCGACCGACCCCGCCGGCCGGAACCCCAGCAACGGGAAATTTACCGGGAAGTATTCCTGAAAAGAAAACAGGACCCAAACCTTTCAAGGATGTGATCACTGAAAAAGCCATTACACAAAAGGGCCTTTTTACAGTTCATAAAGTAGAGGATAAATATTTCTTTGAAATACCTGACAGCGTACTAAACCAGGAGATAATGGCTGTTACAAGGTTTGTAAAAGTACCCAACAACCGTGGAAGTGGCAGAACCACCTACGGGGGAGAATTAACTAATGAACAAACAGTTGAGTTTGAAAAAGGACCCAGCAACAATGTTTTCATGCGGGTCATCACACTGGTAAGTGTGGCTGATACTTCAAATGCTATTTACCAGGCTGTAAACAATTCTAATTTAAATGTTATTGCCGCAGCTTTCCCTATAGCAGCTTTTGGCAAAGACAGCAACAGTGTTGTAATAGATGTAACAGATTACTTTAAAGGAGACAACCAGGCTGTGAGTATAAGCCCGGGAGCTAAACGTTCCTTTAACTTATCTTCTATTGCACCTGACAGGTCTTATATTTCAAGCATTAATACCTTTCCCGGAAACACTGAAATCAGGACTGTAAAAACCTTCAATTCATCACCTTCTCTGGGGGGTCTAACATCGCTTCCTGCAGCATCCATTCCTGCTGCAAATGCCGCAGGTGCTGTAACTATAGAGTTGAATACTTCCATGATTTTATTACCAAAAAATCCGATGGACATCAGGTATTGGGATCGCAGGGTTGGATTTTTTCCTGAAAATTATACCTCGTTTAGTGATGATCAGCAAAAAGTTGATGACAAAAATTTTGCTGTAAGATGGAGATTGGAACCTAAAGATGAAGACATTGAAAAGTGGAAAAGAGGTGAAGTGGTTGAACCCAAAAAACCCATCATTTACTACATAGATCCCGCTACTCCTGCCCGCTGGAGACCTTACCTGATAAAAGGTATTAACGACTGGCAGGCGGCATTTGAGAAAGCTGGTTTTAAAAATGCCATTATGGGAAAAGAGTGGCCTGTTAACGAGCCTACAATGAGTATGGAAGATGCCCGTTTTTCTGTTATCAGGTATTTTGCTTCGGATGTTGAAAATGCTTATGGACCAAATGTGCATGACCCACGTAGCGGTGAAATTTTAGAAAGTCATATCGGCTGGTATCACAATGTAATGAAGCTGGTGCATGACTGGTACATGATACAAACTGCAGCAGTGGATCCTAATGCCCGCAAGATGAAGTTTGATGATTCTTTGATGGGACAATTGATCCGCTTTGTATCTTCTCACGAAGTGGGACATACCCTTGGATTATTGCACAACATGGGCAATAGCAGTAAAACCCCCGTTGAATTATTAAGGAACAAAGCCTGGGTAGAAGCTAACGGACATACTGCATCTATTATGGATTATGCCCGCTTTAATTATGTAGCTCAACCAGGTGATAATATTACTGAAAAAGGTTTGTTTCCCCGTATAGGTGATTATGACAAGTGGGCTATTAAATGGGGCTATGGTTATATTCCCGGTAATACAGAAACGGAGCAAAAAGCTGCCAGTAACAAGATGATCATTGAAACAATCAGCAAAGACCCCAGAACTTATTTCGGAACCTATGAACTTGGTAACAGGAACGACCCACGTAACCAAAGTGAAGACCTGAGCGATAACGCTGTTAAAGCAAGTGAATACGGTATTAAAAACCTCCAGTATATTTTAAATCGTTTGCCGGATTGGACAAGGGAAGAAACTGACCTGAACATTAACCTGGGCGACATGTACACCCAATTGGTTAGCCAATACCGCCGGTACATGGGACATGTAACTGCAAATGTTGGAGGTGTTACTGAAACATTTAAAACGTCTTTACAAGGCGAACCTGTATTTGAAGTAGTGCCAAAAGCAAAACAAAAGGAAGCCGTAGCCTTTTTGCAAAAGCAATTATTTCAAACGCCCAACTGGCTGATTAATAAAAGTATTTGGGACCGGCTGAACAACCCTGGAGATGATGCTGACCCTGTATTGACAGCACAGGAAGCAACACTTACCAGCTTGATAAGTACTGACAGGTTAAACCGTTTGCAGGTTTCTGCTGAGCGATATGGCAATGTAAGTGCTTATAGCGCAACTGATTTAATGAATGACCTGCAAACAGGATTTTTTAGCGAACTAAAAACTAAAAAGCCTATTGACTTTTATCGCCGTTCATTGCAAAAAAGTTACGTCAATAAACTAAATAACATACTCAATCCAGCAGATAATGCATTTATACTTATAGCAGCCGGTGCCCGTGGTGTAAGAACAACTGACATGAGCAGGAGTGATGTTTCATCCATTGCCCGTGCACAATTAATGGAACTACAGGGTGTAGTTAATGCAGCCATTCCAACTACAACAGATAGAATGAGCAAAATTCACCTTATAGATTTGAAGCAAAGAATAAAGGATGCCTTAGATCCAAAGAGCTAAGAAAGTTTGAAATTGTAATGAGAAAGCCCGGCAAATTTGCCGGGCTTTCTTTGTAATGATGTATTGTAATTGGTGAAAATAACTATGAGGAATTTTGTGTGATACAGGTAGAAGGTACCTGAGCTTACTTTCATCATTTTACTCGTACCTAAGTGCAACTATGGGATCAAGCCGCGAAGCTTTTATTGCAGGCCATAAGCCGGCTGCAAGCCCCACAATACTACAGATTACTATACCTGTAACTACCCAACCCCACGGCACCACAAAACCAGTTGATAATACCATAGAGAAGAGGTTACCTACCAGCACACCCAGGATGATACCAAAGATGGCCCCCAGTAAACTAATAATGATGGACTCAAATAGAAACTGGCTTCGAATACTTTTTCGCGTGCCACCCAAAGCTTTTATAAGGCCTACTTCTTTGGTACGTTCGTTTACGGCTACCAGCATAATATTCATTAGTCCAATGGCCGCACCAATAAGCGTAATTAAACCAATAGCTCCTGCTGAACCTGATATACTGCCTAACAAACTGATCATTGTTTCAGCAATGCTATCACTCTTGTCAATAAAAAAATTATCATTATCGGTAGCAGGCAACTTGCGGACATTTCTAAAAGTGCCGGTGGCCTCACCTATGGCTGCATCCATCTGGTGCAGATCGTTAACTTTTATGTTCATAGTAAAACTCTGGCCCGCATTGGGCAACCGGCGCACATTGTTATAGCTGGTTACAATAATCTTATCACTTTGCAAAAATGCACTGGAACCCTTGCTGTTCAGTAACCCAATTACACGATAGGGCAGGTTGCCTATGCGTATAATTTTATCTACAGCATTATCCTGGTTTTTGCCAAATAAAATCCTGGCAACATCAGTACCTACCAGTGCTACGTTCCGCCCCGATTCTACATCCAGCTTGCTAAAATTTCTTCCACTTTTTAAAGTATACCCATTAATATTCAGGAAATTTTCGTCACCCCCGCTAACTGATATATCAGGATTGGTTTCTTTGCTTTCGTACCTTATTTTTAAAGAACGGGGACCACCAAGTTGTAAACCAACAATCGCTGGAAATTGATAGCTGGCCTTAAATAACTCTGCCTGGTTTTGCGTTATTGGCTTACCAATATTTGAAACTTTCTCTTTTTTAGCTCCTTTTTTAATTGCTTTTGCACTACTGTTATTACTGTGACCAATCCTAATATTCCTTTCCTTGAAACGAATGGAGAAAGCATTTGCTCCCAGGCTGGAAAAATTCTCTTTTAAGCTTTGGTTCATAGCCTGGATGGCTGTAATAATACCAATCAATGCCATAATTCCAAAAGCAATAATGGCTACGGTTATTCCGGTTCGTAATTTATTACTGCGTACCGTTCTGTAAGAAAGCGACAAAGTATCAGAAAAATTCATACTGCTAATTGAAGTTTAAAGATAGTAACGACTATGCTGTTTGCGTATTCCGTTTAAATAATAATGGTCAAAGTTGAAAACGCGTTATACTGGGCCAATAAATGGATGGACAGTGTTTATATGGATTGAAGGGTTGCTTTCAATTTCGGATATACAAAGCAGGTGTTTTTTAAAATTATTGCCTTTCAACCTTACCTTTATAGCACCATGAAAATAGCTACATCCGGCATTAAAATATACCTTGCTCTACTCCTTATTTTATCAGGTTGCAATAAGCAAAGCGAGATTTTTCAAAGTCCTGCTTTAAAAGATTATTACCCAATGGCAGTTGGCAAGATTTTCATTTACCGGATGGATTCAACAGTTCCTGCCTCTTTCGGCTCTTTCCTGGTGGTACATAGTTACCAGGCCAAAGACTCAGTGGAGTCAACATTTTTAGATAACGAAGGCAACGAATCATACCGAATTTTCAGAACCATCCGTGATACTGCAGGAAGCCAGCCTTGGCGTTTTGCAGCAACATACACGGCAACATTTAAAAGCAACGCAGTTGAGTTTATAGACAATAACATGCGCTTTATAAAATTGAGGTTACCATTAACAGAAGGGTACTCGTGGAAGGCACATTCTTATATTGACACCAAGTCACTCAACTCTAACGTAACCTACCTTGATGAGTGGGAGTATCAATATCAAAGTGCCGGGCAACCATATCGGGTTCTAAATAAAACCTTCGATTCTACCATAACGGTCTTTCAGCACGATGAAACTTCGCCCCCCGGCCCATTCGATCCTAATAATTACCAGCAGCGCAATTTCGGCAGCGAAGTATATGCTAAAGGCGTTGGAATGATTTTTAAAGATT
This sequence comes from Chitinophagales bacterium, assembly GCA_038211085.1. Classification (GTDB taxonomy): domain Bacteria; phylum Bacteroidota; class Bacteroidia; order Chitinophagales; family Chitinophagaceae; genus Segetibacter. The sequence continues at coordinate 15,206 of JBBQVY010000066.1, forward strand.
TTCTACACTGGACTTATCAAACCACTCCCCCACCTTCCAAATACGAAGATGGAAGTTATGGTGTTAAACTCAGGTTGATCAGTCACAACTAACCAACGCTACGCCTGGTTGTATCGTATATGTTTTTGAGTTCAAACATCATTAATGAAAATATTATTAACCGCTTGTTTTATAGTTTTAAGTACTGCTGGTTTTGCCCAATATCCAAAGCTGATCGTTCAATTTAAGTACAAAGCAGGTTCAGGGTTTTCTATAGCAAATGCCAGCCAATATTTGTCTCCACGTGCTTTACAACGGCGCAGCCACCAAAACATTTTAATTGACAGCACCGACCTGCCCGTTAACCAAATTTTTATTGACAGTGTACGCCTTGCAGGTGCAGTAGAAATTATCAGCCAGTCAAAATGGTTAAACCAGGTATTAATAAAAACTAGCGACCAGGCTGCCCTGGCAAAAATTAATTCTTTCAATTTTGTTAAGCAGGTACAAGGTGTTGGATATAGGTCAAGCAATCCACAACCAATTGCTATTGACAAACATAATATTGAAAAACAAACCCTGCCCATAAGTTCAAATTTTTTACCGCGGCAAATGGGCGATGTATTTAACTATGGCAATTCGTACAACCAGGTTCATATACACGAAGGAGAATTTTTACACAACAAAGGTTACCATGGACAGGGAATTCAAATTGCGGTTTTAGATGGAGGTTTTAATCGTTTTAAAAGCAACACTGCCTTTGACAGCATACGATTGAATAACCAGGTATTGGCAGAACGTGACTTTGTAGCCTTTGATAACAGCGTTAACGAAGATGACCAGCATGGCGCAAATTGCCTGAGCATTTTATCGGCTAACTGGCCGGGTAAAATGGTGGGTACTGCACCGGCAGCTTCCTATTATTTGGTGAGGACAGAGAATGCAGTTTCAGAATATCCCATTGAGGAGCATAACTGGGTAGTTGGGGCAGAGTTTGCCGACAGTTCGGGGGCCGATATGATCTCTTCTTCCCTTGGATATACAGAGTTTGATGAGCCAGCTTTTAATCATTCTTACAGTGATTTTTATAAGAACACTACCATGGCATCGAAGGGTGCAACCGCTGCTGCAAAAAAAGGAATGATTGTTATGAACAGTGCAGGTAACGAAGGAAACAGTAGTTGGAAATACCTTGGCTTTCCTTCGGACGGCGATAGTGTTTGTGCGGTTGGTGCCGTAAACAATGCAGGGATTATTGCATCTTTCAGCAGTTATGGATACCCCGGAAAAGTAAAGCCAAATATTGTTTCGGTGGGAGCAGGAACCGTGATTGCAGGTAGTAATAATCAACCGGTAACTGGCAATGGCACCTCTTACTCTAATCCTAATGTAGCAGGTTTAATTGCTTGTTTGTGGCAGGCTTTTCCAACTTTTAATAATATGCAAATATTAGATGCAGTTTATAAAAGTTCTGACATGTACACCATGCCAACAGACCGTTATGGTTATGGCCTGCCCAATTTTAAAACCGCATACCGTTTATTAAAGCGCCAGCTAAATCTTGCTACTTATGGCACAAATTGGCTGGTAGCAAATCCCAACCCATTCAGCTCAATTATTAACGGAACATTTGTAGCCCAGGCAAATGGAAATGCCCGTGTAGAATTGATCAACCCCATTGGACAGGTAATTTTTATAAAACCATTTTTTACCGAAATAGAAGAGGTGTATAATTTTAGTTTTGATGCTTTAAATGCATTGCCTGGTGGCACATACCAGGTAAAGTATACCGATAGTCTTAGCAGCAAAATGGTATCACTTGAAAAACAATTACTACCAGGCCAGGATTGGATTAGGGTTTCCCCGGGCCCTGTATTTTCCAACAATCTCTCCGTCACTTTTACGGCACCCGAAACGGGTAATGCAGCCTTTAGATTGATAAGTGTAAATGGTAGCAAATTAGCTGAGAAACAAGTGACCACCTCAATGGGCCAAACACAACAATTTAATTTTACAACTACTTCATTTGCCAAAGGAGTTTACTTTTTGCAATATGTAAGTAAAACTCAAAAGCGGATAGTGAGATTATTGAAATTATAAGAAGTTTTTTTGGGCCGAACAATTGAGCTTTGGGGGTCATTCTTGCGTCGCACACTTGTACGGAAAAGCTATAATGGGCAGGCTTTCGTTCAACTTACTGTCGCCATAATGCAGTTTAGACCAATGGTAATTATTACAAAATAAAACCTTGTTACTTACTGTCCATAATCCGGTTTAGACCAATAGTAATTTTTCCATAATACAACCATATTTAATCCAAGACAGAATATTTGCAATGAAGAGCAAAATTGAATTGCTCCAGAGGAGCAACCGCTCTGTAGCCAGACGGAATATTATGAATTTCCGGCTCCAGAGGAGCCGCCCGTAATCCGCAATCAATCGGAGCAATCATGAATTTCAATTGGCAATCTCCTCGCTTGAAAATGGTTAATGATGCCGTCACCATTATTTTCTGTTTGTAATCAAAATGGGCGGCTCCTCCGGAGCCGGAATATTTTTTCTAATTGTTTCTACAGAGCGGTTGCTCCTCCGGAGCAAGCACCAGCAACAGGATAATTTCTCCGTGCCGCCGTGCTTCAAAATCGTTGATGGTTGATCGTTGTTGGTTGCTTGTGAAATGAGAATGCCTCATAAATTGCGAGACTTTGGAAAATACTTCGTTCGTTGTGAACCGTTGTGTCGCAAGTGCCGCCGTGGTTCAAAATCGTTCGTGGTTGGTGGTTGTAGATAAAGGCGTAGGGGTTCACCCAAATTACCCTACCCTCAGCAACGCCGCATACATGCTATCTGCCCTCTTATCATATCCCTTTAACACTTCCTGCTTTACCAATGTAACCGGGTATTTCTCTGTTAAATATTCAACAACTGCTTCGTTTTCTTTTTTAAAAACAGAGCAGGTTAAATACAAGAGATAACCCCCCTTTTTAATAGAGGAAATCACATTGCCGGCTATCTTTTTCTGTAACTGGCTGTATTGCTCAATTTGTGTGTGGTTAAAAAACGCCAGTTGTTCAGGCGTACGGCTCCATGTACCCGAACCCGTGCAGGGAGCATCACAAATAACGAGATTAAATGGCTTGCCTGCAAAACGATTGGTAACACTTGTTGCATGCGACAAATCTGCTTCAAATGAATGAAAATTTTTGATGCCTGCTACTTTAAATCGCTTTTGAAGATTGGCTAAAATAGTGTCCCGGACATCACTAACGGTTAGCTGCACATTCTTAAGCAGATCAATGGCCATAATTGATTTTCCCCCACTGGCAGCACAACAGTCCCAAACATTTATGGTAGCAGTTGTTGGAAAAACATTCGACACCAGATTTATGGTTTGTTGCGAGCTAAAATCCTGGACCACATAATCAACATTCGCCTCCAGAACTTCCTCAATTTTTGTACTGTTTTCAAATGCCAGGCAGCTTTCTGTAATCGTCTCATATCGTAGGTCGGCCGCCTGTAATTTCTTTTCTACATTCCTGGTTCGATTTGGACGGATGCGTATAAATAATTTTGGCTGAAGTAAAAATGATTTTTCAAAAGCTTTGGCATCTATTTCTTCACTCAGTTCTTCATTGAATGGGAAAAAAGAAGAGGTTTTGATCTGTTGCAATTTCAGTTCAATAAGCTCGTGGATTGAGGCATTCCACCTGGGCTGTAGTACCTCCAAAATTGGAGCATTGCCGGTTGAAGTAAGAAAGACACCAGCTAATATTTTCTGTTGAGTATCATAACCGGGGAGCCCCCTGCAAACCCGGTAATATGCATAACATAATGCAGCAATAGAACGCCTGTCTTTGCTGCCGTATTTTTTGTCTTTTGAAAAGAAATTTTTCAGAAAAACCGCCAGTGGCAAATCGCCCTTGTAAATCTCGATAACCTTTACTGCCGTTTGCAAATGAGAATGATAATATGCCATAATGGTCTATCAAAAACCTGGAACCAAGAGTTTAATTGCCTGATTGTATTAGTAAAGATTCCAATTTACTTTTTTAATCCTTAATTAATTATGATTTACGATTCAATTCATCTACAATAATCAATGAATCAATTCGCTCAAAATGATTTTTATTTAAGGTTGCAAAGGGAAGGTTATGCGATAAAGCAGTGCAAGCCATAAACAGGTCAGCCTGATCGATTTGCTTTCTTTTTCGTTTTAATTCGTTATTAACTTTAACCGCAATTTTTACTACAGATTGATCAAAAGAAAGTACAATTGTTTCTTTCAATAAATCTTCCCAAAAACTTACTTGATTGAGTGTTGCTCCGGAATAGATTTCATATTCCGTTATAGCAGAAATATAAAACTCAAAACCTTTATCAAAAAGGCTGATTAATATTGAATTACCCTTGTCAGTTTTTCTAAAATAATCTATCCATATTTAGGTATCAACAACAACTATTTTGTTCGCCATTTATTAATAGCTTTTCTGGTTTTGGCTATGTTTTCCAACTGCTTTTTTGAAAATGTAGGACCATTTAACAAAAAGTCTTTAAAATTTTCCCGCCGGGCGTTCTTCAACGAATTTTCTTCAATTTCCTTTTTTAGTAAGACCAATTGCTTTTGGGGAAGATTTTTTACGATACTGAGCAGGTCATTAAATTCAATTTCTGTTTGAACGTGCATGTATCAAATTTAGAATTTTATACGGATATGCAGAAAGTTGAAACAATTAAATAGCGGGAAAATTTTAGAAAGCAGGAATTTTAGGCCCTTTATGAGCACAAGGACTTTTGTCATCTGTTTACAGAGAAGGCCAAAATCAATATGTGAAAAACATAGGCCAGGCAATTTAAAAAAACCCTTACTTGTAATAATAAGTCACCACGCTCACCCTGCCTGAAGGAGACTTTACAGAAGTGCAATACAAAGGCTTTCTTGTATTGCTATACAAAAGTTTGGATTCAACTTTATAATTGTCTGCAGGAAACATCTTGCTTTCCAAATCAATTGCTATCAGATTACCTAAAGAAGCCCTTTCGGGGCTACCTGTTAAAACAGCTTCATTGAGTAATTGCAGAGGATTGATACGGGTGTCGTACGTGTAATGATATTCTGCTACTAAAACCAAAATTGCCGTATAGCTACTGTCAACAAATTGCCTGGCCTTTACAAGGTTATTACCTGAATAAGCATACTCCTGTTGCTGGTATAAGCGATAACTACTATTGGGATTTTGTCTATAACTTTTCTGAATGCCGATGTGTCCATTTCCATCATAAACAAAAACAACACTGTCGCGGACTGTAGTGCCCTGAACTTTAAAGTTTGAAAGTGTATACAAAAGAGTGTTCGTATAAAAATCGTCGTAGATCACAGCAGTAAAAATGCTGTCAGATTGCTGTTTTTCTTTTGCCACTACCTTAACAATCTTTCCCAATGTATCTCTGTAATATTTTTTGTACGTGTTAACCGGTATACCATTCTCCGTTCCCTCAAGTTGTTCGCTTTGCAGGTTCTTACTGCTATCGTATTTAAAATTAGTTTCGAGTGTTTCGTTGCCGGTTATAGCAACAATCCTGGTTAGTACTTCTGATGTATCAACGTGGTTTTGCGAACTGTCTAACACTTCTTTGGTAACAGGGTCAACAAGCCAATCAACCTTTTTTTGGCAAGAAAGCATGCTAAAGACAAAAATTATATTGATTAAAAATACAGACGGTTTCATTAAAAGGATATTGGCATTTATATTAAAAAGAAAATGGCTACCTGTTTAACGGTAGCCAATGCCAATTTATTTTTAAAATACCTTTTATAATTGTAGTAAAGTTTTTACAGGGTCTTTGCCAAACAACAATAATTCAGGATTTTCCAACAATTCTTTTACTCGAACCAGGAAGCTAACGCTCTCTCTTCCATCAATAATGCGGTGATCGTAGCTCAGCGCCAGGTACATCATAGGACGGATAATCACCTGGCCATTTACTGCCATTGGACGATCCTGTATTTTATGCATACCTAAAATAGCGCTCTGGGGTATGTTGATTATAGGCGTTGACATCATTGAGCCAAATACACCGCCATTGGTAAGCGTAAATGTTCCACCCTGCATTTCATCCATCGTCAATTTACCATCGCGGGCCTTTGTTGCAAGCTCAACCACTTTCTTTTCAATTTCAAACATGCTTAAACTTTCGGCATTCCTGATGACGGGAACTACCAAACCTTTGGGAGCAGACACAGCAATAGAAATATCGCAGTAATCATGATAAATTAATGAGTCGCCATCGATGTAGGCATTTACTGAAGGCCACTCCTGTAAAGCAAAACAAACAGCTTTTGTAAAAAAGCTCATAAAGCCCAGGTTAACTCCATGCTTCTCTTTAAACTTATCCTTGCTCTTTGCCCTGATGTCCATGATGCTGGTCATATCCACTTCGTTAAAAGTGGTGAGCATGGCGGTAGTATTTTTAGCTTCAACCAGGCGGCGACTGATTGTCTTACGCAGGTTGCTCATTTTTTCTTTACGCTCGTTACGGCTAAATAGCTCCTGTCCGTCAACTGCTTTTTTGCCCGGGTTGGCTAAGGCATCCAACACATCGCTTTTCATTATTTTACCATGGCTGCCCGA
>JBBQVY010000067.1:0-21581 GCA_038211085.1 Chitinophagales bacterium
AAATTATAAAATCTACTCCTGGGTGTCCAAACTTCAACTGAATGTCCCCTTTTAATCATTCCATCCTGGATCATTTTAGCATACCTGGGCATACTCTGCTGTGCAAGAAATTCAGGGTGTGTGAATAAAACCAAATGCATATTATCTAATTACTTTATGAGGTACTTTTAAAGAAGTATTCTTAGTTGGACCTTTCAAAGCTGCAATTGCCAATCCGCAAACTAAAATCGTAAATCCTAAAATTGAAGGTTGAGCCCATTGCCCTTGGGTAAGCGTAATTAAAATAATACAAAGCAACATCCAGGGTAAAAGGTTTCCTTTGGCAAGGCTTTTGTATGAGGCTAAAGCTATTTTTAAGCTCAATCTTAACCTGATAACAATAATTATTAGTCCCATCAATGGCCCCATCTCACCAATTACCCTTCCCCATTCACCTTCAGCAACCAGGAAAGACATGCCCCCTGTAGTCAACATACTTCCTACATTTGTACCAAGGCCTTCACCCAAACCAAAGATAGATTGATTCCATGATTGTTTTAAGGCTCCAAACATGCCTCCAAAAAAACGGTCAATTATTACACCATCTAGTCCCCCTTCCTGTACGTTTGCTGTTTCGAAGCGACTGGTAAAGGCGGCAGTACCAGTTGCAAAAAAACTTTTACTTGCTAAATAAGTCAATACAACTCCAACAATAATGGCCCCAAAAATCATTTTACCTATGTATTCCTTTTTTCTTGATATGGCAATGGCAGTAAAGGCAAGACATAAAGCCACACCAAAAAAAAGACTTCTGCTAATTGATAAAGGAATTACAATAATGAGTGCAGCAGTTGCCGCATACAAAACCAACGTATTTACGCCCTTTTTATTGAGCCAGAAAAATACTATGAAACTTGCCGCTAATGTATAATATGATACTGTACCTGTAATAAACGAAAAAGTTGCAGGTGGTCTAAAGAACCCCATTGCTCCATCAAAGCCTGCCCCCTTTTCATCACCCCCTACCCCCCTATTAACCCAAGCTGACTGAGGACTGTAAAACTGCATAATTACCAGCATAGCCATAGGAATTGATATCAATAATATCGCTTTCCCCATCTTTATAACATCTTCATAAGTAAATATTTTACCAATGAGAAAAATTAAAGGGAAATGGATAAGTAGAATGCGGGCACCAAAGAGGGCTACAAAAATGTTTCCATGACCAAACAAAACGGCTGTAAAAATGCCGATGATTGCAATTGCACCCATCCAAATAATATAGGAATTGAATTTAAAAAGACCTCTTTGAGTTGCCACAACAAGCATCCAAACTGCCAAAGGATCTCTTATTATAAGTAATGGTGTTGCCAGGCCAGGAAGTATCCATTTTCTAAGAGCACCTTCAAAAATTAATAAGAGAAGGTACATCCATATCCCCTTCTTCAAAAGTTTTTGCCCCTCAGCAATAAATTTTTGATTCAACGAATTACCAGATTGCTGCAGTTTTACATAACGGCGATCGTATTCATTAGTAGGAGCTGAAGAAATTGTAGAATTCATGTAAAAATTAAAAACTGTCTTTGTTAAACTTAAACTTTTTATCAGTTTTTACCTGCTAATATTTCTAAAGGAATGGATGATAAATTTCTGAAACCTTGTTTAAACTATAACGAGGTTCTCGGGTTGCAGATTAAGCACATGCAATCAGCGTTTCATTTTTTAACTGTTGAATGATATGCTGGTAATACTTTTTCCAGGTGTAGGTTAAAGCATGTTGTTGTGCCATGGCTCCCATTTCGAACACCCGTTGATGATCATCAAGCAAGATTGATATTTTTTCTGCAATTAAATGGGGTGACCGTATTGGAATAAGATAACCTGTTTGTCCTTCTATTATCAGGTCTTCTCCTCCCGTATTGGCTGTAATTATGACCGGTAAACCCTGGCTCATTGCTTCCTGCATAACAAGTGCCCGTCCTTCAACTATGGATGGCAGACATAAAACGTCGCAGGATCGCATTAATTCCAACACTTTTTCGTGCTGTCGACCTGCTTCGAATGTAAAATGATTAAACTCCTTTTTGTAAAAATCCATTGAAGCTAACGGAGAGCCCATCACTACCAATTCAACTTCATCAGTATTTAACAATCGCATAGCAGCAAATAAATCACCAAGACCTTTCCGCTGACCCATTGACCCTACAAATAAAACTCTTAAACGTCCATTCCTCTGGCATCGTTCGGCTGTGCTATTTTTAGTTTGAACAGGAGAACCAAAAGGGGACATGATAATTTGCTTGTCAAGTGCCCACGACGGAATCGAATTTTTTACAAATGTACCTGGACAAATAATTGTATCAGCCAACTCCAATTCTTTTGTTTTGCGTTCCAACTTGGCAATAGATGCTGAAGTTCCACCTCCTAAGGTTTGTGCCCATTGGGGCAATCGAATGGCTTCTTCTTTTAATAGCTTCAAGCTGGTTTCCCAGTAAGCAATGGGCAAATCATAAATACATTTAATTCCAAGTTTTTTGGCTGCCCGGAAGGTAGCAAGAGCGCCATCTTCGTAAGCATATACTGCCGAAATTTTTTGTTTTGCATTTTGCTTTAACAAACGGGTTGCTACAACCTCGTCCAAATTATGATAAACTGCATCAACACTTGCCCAACCATATTCGCTTTTAAGCGGCCGTTTTACTCCCAGCTTCAAAAAAAGCATTCGTGCAATTTCAAGTAAAGGATGAGAGACAATTTTATTATTACAAACCGGGTAGGTTTTTCTCAGCCACTCATTTTTAAATGAAGATGGAAGCAATTTTACCCAGAAAGCTTTAGCATCGGCATGAAGTGTTGTATGAAACTCCCGAAGTAATCCAGCACCATCTAATCCTTCAAGTACAGCCCTTACATTTTTATTTCCTGTAGGATGTGAAATTATAATTGACAATGTGGTTATACTTTTGAACTCCTTAAGCGTGATGTATAAAAAAAATAGGCAGCTTTGAGGAGCACTTTAGGTACGGTAATCATCTTCTTTGCTGTTTTGATAATTCCCCCAAATTGATTCAGATACATTTTTATGTAAAGCTTCACCCTTGGGGAAGAGGATAACCTGGCTAATTCTACAGCCAACTCGTTTTTCTCAGAACGCGTGTATAATTTCCAACCCAGGCAATCTGCCTGATTACAGGCAAAGTTGGCCTTACTGGCGTATAATTTTTCATTGCTCCAATTACGCTCTTTAAAAGCTGGTTCTAATACTTGTTCAAAAACCTGCCTTAAGGCTATAATTTCTGCAAGTTTTCTGCGTTGGCGAACATTACCACCATCTTCCCAAACTCTATAATAAGATAGTATTTCACTAAAATAAACATTACCAAAATTTTCTGCCGCTAACTGTGCAGACAAATAAAAGTCTTCAGCAAAATTTGTTTTAGCCGTTATAAAACCAACCCTTTCCAGTGCACTCCTTTTAAACATAATAATGTTAGCAGCAACCTGGTATCCAGAAATACAGTTCTTTAAAGCTTTATCAGCGTTGTAAAATCCAGTTTTACGTGCCAGAATTCTTTGTTTTTTGAATATGCCTTTTCCATCAATTTCCTGAACGGCACCATGAGCGTATCCTGCAGACGGATACCGATCTAACAACCCGGAGAGCTTTTCTATATAGGTTGGTGCCAGGTAATCATCAGAATCTAACTTGACAATATAATCAGTGACTGCAGCTCTTAATACTGCATCAGTATTGGCAACCATACCAATATTCTTCGATTGATTTATTACTTTTAAACTATTTATTTCAGCGGAAAGAAGATCTAAAACTTTTGCTGTATCATCTGTACTGCAATCATTTGAAACAATAATTTCAAATGGCTTAATTGTTTGCTTTGTACAACTTCTAATAGTATGCTCAATGTAATCTGCCTGGTTAAAAGTTGGAATACAAACCGTTACTTTCATTTTCATTTCATTTTAACCCTTTAAAAGTTCAAGACTTTTATAAGGTTGTACTTAGTTGCTTTTGGGTATGTAAACTTTGAAAGGATTGAGAGAGCAGTATTGTAAAATCTTTTGCAACATTTTTAACATCAAAAAAGTCAGATGTTTCGTTTTCTAATCTCGTATTAAAATCTTTTATTTCTTTCTCATATTCAGGAAATAAACAATTATTGGGTACAAGTACTTTTTTCCCGTGCAATCTTAATGCTGCATACACACCGCTTTTGCCTATGTGTTTTGCGGGTGTTGGAGAAATGGCAATATCTAAAATCTGTATTAAATTACTCAATTGGCCGGGTTCAAATTCACCCAAATGTTTAAGAACCATTTTATCCGAAAATTCGGATGTCAAATCTTCAAAAATTAAAGCAGCCTTGTCACTAACCTTTCCAAACCCCAGAACTATTATAGGTTTTGCTCCATTTACTTTATTCTTCTCAATTTCAAGAAGTGCCTCTCTTAATTTACTGTCGTGATAAATATTACCGAAAACACCTATAACGTAATAATTAGTACTTGGGTCAAGTTGTAAATGAGAATAAATATTATTTATAAATATTTCATCCTTATTTGCAACAGGTATGTTACTAAACAAAGGGATGATTTTAGCCGTAACATGTAACTGGCTCAACAATGTTTTGTACAATCCATTACTAGTTGTAATTAAACGGGGTTTTACTGTTTTAAGTAAGGATGATATTATTCTTTGTTGAATAAAGCCATACATTTTATCCTTTAGCGAAGCAACCCGGGTAACTCCCAACCATGTTTCGTGAAACATAATATGAAGAAATCTACCCTTTGTAATTGTAGCAATGGTCTTGTTTAAATTAAATGGAAGTCCCTTTCTATTAAATGAATAAATAACAAATTGAAGACTAATCATTATTGGATTAATTTGATTTATCCATTCAGAAGCCTGTGCTATCCTGTCATTTGTACCATAACTTTCCGGGATTCTATACTCATCAATCTGAGTTCCTTTATTGTCTGATATCTGATAAACTTCTGAAACAAATCGATCGTTGAGCGCAATGATGGATATTTTATGATTTATGGCCAGTTCTTCAGATAACCTTCTAGTATAATCTCCCACCCCATCGCAGCCTGGCTCAATAGAACCACATAAAAAAACAATATTCATGTACTGAAGTCTCAGAAGCTTAATATTAATACAAAGAATTGCCACCCCGTCTATAAAACCGGCCAATGAAGGCCCCCAGGTTAATAAACATTAATCTTCGTTTTACTAACGAAGGTGAGTGAGCCCCAATCGGACCCTTCATAACTTTCCAATATTCCCGGTCTACCAATCTTGGTGGGGTACCATTTAAAGACTGCTTTAATGGCAGCCATTTCCAGGGTTTGGGCTGACCTAATGCATGTGGCATTAAAGACAATCCTGATGAAAATCCCATTGCCTCTTTTCCCAGAAGACTAACCTTACCTTCCCATGCCTCTACTGTAGCATTTAATGCATCCTGGTCAGTTTTAGAAAACGGTGAAAATGGTCCACGCTCTTCTCTTGGAATTTTCTTTCCACTCAGGGCAGAGCGGTTTAGTCCTCCAACCCTTGGAGCCATTTCTATTTGAATATTTTTCCAAAGCTCAAGGAAGCCGCTATTTGTTGCCTTAACTCCAATAAAACCACCATTTGAGTAAATGCCGTCCTTAAATTTTAGAGAATACCCTTTTGTGACAAAATAATTTCTCCATGCTACCCTTCGAGGATGGTTCTCTGCCAATGGAGAATTAACGTCTTCGCATAAAGCTACACCACAATCAACCCACGCTTCAAATGAATTCCAGCCCGCGGTAACAACAATATCCGGATCAAAATAAAACATCGCATCCACGTGCCTGCACGGACCGTTCAACAAATCCAGCATGAAATCCGGCTTATAATTAGTAAAATGATAATCTGTTTGGAGAGGTAAAAAGTGAATGAAAAAATTTTCAGATACATTTAACGTTTTTGCACCTTTCCAATTTAAATCAGGATTGTCTTTGGCATTATTACTCCAATCCGGAAGTTCACCCCGGTATCCTGTATATAAAGAACCTTTATAGCCCTGGTTGTAAAGAGAGTTAGCTAAGCCGGCAACACCATAATGATAGTGCCCTTCAAATAAAGTACAAATACTAGAGATCATGTTAGTAAAAAATATTATTGGAGCTTAATGAAATAAAGGAGGATAAGCAACCAATAAAAGATAAAGTCTTTTTAAGAATATTGAGGGGTTCGCTGTTTATATATCTCAACATGTTGTTTAGCAACAAGGGACCAGTCCAGATAATTCTTTGTAAACTTTCTTTCATCTGCTGATACCTGCTCTCTAAAACTTTCATTGTCTAGAAACTTAAAAATAAGTTCGCACATGCCCGACGTATCATTGTTTTTAACTACCGGAAAAATATTACCACCACCATAAGATCTAATACCTCCAACATCAGTTGTTACAATTGGAAGACCAACCGAAAGGGCCTGGATGATGGCTGTATTAGCGCCACTGTCCTCCATTGGCATAACTAAAAGATTACTTGTCTGATATTGTTCTAAAAGCTCTTCATCAGATAATTTCTCATGAAAATATACCTTATCCAATTTCTGAATTTTTTGAATAACAGACGTATTTCTAAAAGCTGTGGGAACAATAAAATGAAACTCGAGCTCGCCTGAAATCTCTTTTTTCAATCTGGTAAAAACCTGCAATGTCATATCAAGATTTCGAAGGAAATGACCAACAAAAAGAATTTTATGCTTTAGAATGTTTTCCGGTTTACCAGGTTTGAAGAAATTAATATCTACTCCATGCTTAATGACATGAATTTTTTGAGAAGGTACATATTGCTTAAAAATATCGACCTCCTCGTCGTAAAGCAAGATTACATTTTCCAGATTCTCTAACATTTGTAACCGAGCCTTACTCCACCTTGAAATTGGCAGATGTATGGTTCCAAAAACCCTTTTAGCAGGTTTTAGCGTGGTAAAAAGATGCATGTGCGATTCAAGATAAAGTATATGGGAAGCATCACTTACAGCTGCTCTTCTTGCAAATTTCACTTCGTTAAAAATATCCTCTGATCTGCTATTAATCTGGTTTTGAACTTTATAAAACTTACCCAATAACTTATTGTACAAATTGTAAGTAGCTGTATTAATAGTTACATCCAAAATTTTAGGATAATAATGGGGAAGGCACTCATAGCCAGAGTATTTACCAAACCAACCAATCTTATCGCTTAAAACATTTACTTTCATTTTACCTCGGTTTGAATGGACTGGATATCAGTCAGTTCTCTTATAACTTCCAAATATTTTCTACCATATTTTCTATCAGGCTCAATATAATTTCCTTCTGCCCACTCGTTCCAAGATTTTATAAAAACAATTTTCTTATCGGCGGGTAAATCTTTTACTTTATTAATTGCCTTTATCATAACCTGCTTAAATAATTCAGGTGTTGAATTATGCAATACAAAACCATTAACCCCGCTACGGGCAGTGTTATCCCAATTAGGTATAACCATAGGGTAGACTTGCGATTTAGAATTGTCATCTCTTATAAACCACTTCATTGCTTCTTTGTACTCGTACACGTGGGTGGGTTGCTTAAATATCTTTTTAAAAACCTTGGATACTTTTTTACGATTTAATTGCTTTCTATAAAAGTTTTTTAGCTCATTGTCCGAACGTACATAAGCAAGTTTGTCATGATTGGAGGGAGTTATTGCATCAAAACCATTTGCTCCAGCATCCCAGTCTGTTTGAACGTTAGTAGCGACCAGGTAAACACCCTTTAATCCATTTTCAATTGCCTGCTGCTGAAATGTTTCTGTAAACAATTTAATATCTGGAATGGCATTGGGGCGATATATAACAAAAATGGGTTTATCATCCACCCTTATGTATCTTTTATCTTTAAAAGCTTTAATTAAAAAATGGAAATGAGCTATATAATCCTCTTTGCCCGGATAAGTTTGTTCAATAAGGATTTCGTTGTTCAATCCATGCCATACGCCCGTCCAGGTTTCGTTTGCCCACGCAAGGCAAAATGGAAAATCAGGCTTGCCGCTTTCAAGTACTTCATTAAAAGGCCTCTCTAAAATACGACGGCCATTACCAAACCAATAATGCCAGTAACAAAAACCCTCAATGCCATATTCTTTAGCAAGGTTGGCTTGCTGTTCTCTAACTTCAGGAACCCGCAAATCATAAAGGCCTAACTCAGTTGGTAACTTTGGTTGATAGTGACCTTTAAACAAGGGTTTGGCTTTAACAACATTTGTCCATTCCGTAAATCCCTTACCCCACCATTCGTCATTTTCGGGTATTGGATGAAATTGGGGGAGATAAAAGGCTATTGATCTTACAAGACTCACGTAACTGTTTTTAAGGATAATTGGAGATGAAAACGTTTCCTTCAACTGAATGATTCAGTTTTTATACCATTGAACTTTCTTGAGTTTTCAAGGCTGGAATTGGATCTTTTTGCAAGTTGAAAAACTCTTTTATGTAATCGCAAATTAAATCAACCTGCTTTATAGTAAGCTCATAATACATAGGAAGCCTCAGAAGACAATCTGAATAGCGGTCACTTTCATTTAAAGTTCTATCATCATGTTTTCCTTTAAAATACTGGCTTGAGTGGAGCGATAAATAATGAAATACAGAGAGGATACTTTTACTTTTCAAAAAATCTATTAATGCACTTCTTTGCTTAAGATTGTTGCAAACAATATAAAACATGTGAGCATTATTAGTGGCATAAGAGTTAACATAGGGCAGTTGCACATTAAAGGTTGCTGCAAAATCAGAAAGATTTTCACTGTAACGCTCCCACAAGCTTTTACGTTTCAGTTGAATGTGATTTAAATTTTCAAGCTGCGCAAATAAAAAGGCTGCAATTACTTCTGATGGCAGGTAAGATGATCCAATATCAACCCAACCATATTTATCAACCTCGCCCCTAAAAAATTCAGAACGGTTGGTACCCTTTTCGCGGATTATCTCGGACCGTGTTATAAAACGATTATCGTTTATGGCCAACATGCCTCCCTCACCTGCTATTATATTTTTAGTTTCGTGAAAAGAAAAAGCCGATAAATGCCCTATAGATCCTAAGGGCTTTTTAATTCCATCTCTTCCTTTATAATAACTATCGATTGCCTGGGCAGCATCTTCAACCACCCAAAGCTTGTATTTGGCTGCCAGATCCATTATTACATCCATATCGCAGGCAATACCTGCGTAATGCACAGGAACAATTGCCTTTGTTTTAGGAGTAATTAAAGCCTCCAAAAGAGAACCGTCTATATTTGGATTGGATGCCTGGCTATCTGCAAAAACAACCTTTGCCCCTCTTAAAATAAACGCATTGGCAGTTGAAACAAAAGTATAACTCGGTATTATTACTTCATCACCCGGCTGTAAGTCTATCAAAATTGCAGCCATTTCTAACGCATGCGTACATGATGTAGTTAACAGTACTTTTTTAAAACCGAAGGAGGTCTCAAAAAAATTATGGCACTTTTTTGTAAAAATACCATCTCCTGAAATTTTACCAGATCTAACAGCTTCTTCAATGTATTTGGTTTCCAGACCACTTAAAAAAGGTTTATTGAAGGGTATCATTTTTGTTGAATTATATTAAGAAGACTGCATATTATTCTTCATAAAAAAAAGACAGTTGTAAAAAGAATTGATGCAAATATTGCTAATTCAATTAGATTGTTAACGCTGTATGCGCACTCAAAAGAGATGGTATAACCTCCAGACTAGAAATGGAATAAGGGTATGCAGTAAAAGCATTAATCCTATCGATAAGCCTGACTTGAATTCCTAAGTTACTTGCAGGCATCATATCAAGCTTCAAAGAATCTCCTATGTAAAGTATTTGTGCTGCAGGAACGTCTATTTGTTTCAAAGCATACTTGTAAAAATCAGGGGAAGGCTTTCTTAAAGAAACAAGTTCAGAAACTATTATATCAGAAAAAATATTCCCATAGAGATTATCAAGCAAACCGTTAAGGTTGTTATTGAAGTTAGAGATGACTCCCACTTTTATATCTACATTCTTAAGCCAGTCAGTATCGTCGAATTTAGCCCACGGCAAATAATTGCAATGGTTAAATAAATCTTTTAAAAGATCCTCAGCAGGTACAATACCAAGAGAAAGTAGCAATTCACTATTGAACTGATTGTAAAATGTTTCTGATGTTCTATCGGGGAAATGAAAATATTCAGAAAGCAGTTTGTGATTTAATTGAAGTTTTTCCTCTCTAATTTCATAATCATGTTTACTAAGAACTGATAGAATTTTTGACCAGAGTTTCGGCTTATGGATTAAGGTATTAGCAGCATCGAAAAGTATATATTCTATTGTAGGTTTTTTAATCATGATAACTTTGCTAAAAGATGAAAGTACCGGCTTTATTATTTATACATTCTTCATAACTGCTACGATCAGGATAAATGATATCCATCATTATTCTAACAGCTACACCGGGTTTAATGTTGGGCTTGGAAGGCTTCAGATCATACAAAGATTCCTCCAGAGTATACTTTACATCCTCAAAGCCAAAATTAGAGCGGATTGAATTGGTACCTGATATTCTACAATTAACTTCAAAAGGATAAATATTACCCTCCTTTGTTACGATTGATTGCAGATTTGCAGAACCTCTAAATTTTGCTGAACGTATCATATCCTGCAATATTTTATTTATAGCCTCCTTATGTTTGTCATATACAATGCATTGATTGGTTGTTCCACCTCCATCCAACGATCTTAGCAACGTAATTGAACCATGTAATTCATTTTGCTTATTTACATAAAAAGCGGTAGTAATCTCTTCACCTTCATGTAGTTCCTGTATCATATATTCCTGGTCAGCAAGCCCCGACCAGTCAAATGGGTTAAAAATCAATCCCCTTGATCCCCTGCCTTTTCTTGGCTTTGCAATACATTTTTTAAACTGACCGGCATATTTTGAGGGAAGGTATGAAGTTGCAAAAGGAAGGCTATGATTTTGATGATGAAGGAAGCTCAAATACTTATCAAGGTATATTGCGGCTGTTTCTGTATGACTTGCCGCTACCTTCGTATTTAGTTCTTTAGCATGAAGCGCCAATTCATAAACTTCAAAATCGGTTGATGGTATAATGAGATCTATATTTTCAATTGCTACAATATTTTGAATGGTGGGTATATATTCGGATAGTTCGGAAAATGGTACAGTATAGGATTTATCGCATAAATAATTGCCCGCCGAAAATGCAATGGTATTAGTGCCAATAATATTTATATTAAAACCTGTTTTGATTATGTTGCGTATAATACCCTGCCCCACATTTCCACCAATGCCTGTAACTAAAACGTTCTTTGTATCCATTCAATTAAATTGTTTATTTCGCCTGCCAAATTGTACTTAGGAGAATACGCTAAAATTTCGGTTGTTTTACGGTTGTCAAAATAAAATGACGGGGTAAAATCGGATCCTTTATGACAGATGGTACTGTTTGTGGCTTCAGCTATTAACCGGGCTATTTCCAAATTTGATAAATGATCCTTTCCAATAGCCAAAAATTTACTATTTAACGTGCTTTGAGCTGCGCATTGTAAATAACCAACTACGTCTTTTACATTCAGATAATTTTGAACCCTTTCACCATTCCCCCAAACTTCAATCTCGCCTTTTTGTAAAGCTTGATGTATATAAGATGGTATCATAGGTGTAGGCTTCATACCAACACCATACACAAAAGATGGCCGGATAATAGCGTAATTAGAACAGGTCTCAACAATCTTTTCGCCCCATAATTTCGAAAGTCCATATTCATTTAAACACCCTTCGATGCTTCCTTCGTTTATAACTTCTGTTCTTGGCTGATAAACCATTATTGTTGAGCTAAAAACAATGCGACTATTTTGAAATTTCTGACAAACCTGCTCAACAAGTTCAACGTTTGTTGAGTACATCTGTTGCCTTTGATGTTTGTTTATTTTTCCGGAAGCAATAAAAGCACTTAATAAAAAAATCTCATCATAATCAACATTTTCTTCCTGAAGTTTACTTTGCGGAATATTTCTTATTCCTTCAGCCAAATTGGTAGTGTTGGTATGGTAGACTCCTGTAATAGTTCTGGAAGTCCTCATAGTTTCAATAAGGTGACGGCCAATAAAACTATTGGAACCAATAACCAGCGAAGTAGGAAGCGTAATAATATTCGAAGAAGTTAATTTAATGAAGTATTCAGGATTTCCTCAATAGTCTGTAAAAAATGCGTTTTGGAAGAATGCTTTGAAACCTGCTCCACAGCATTTTTAGAGTAAGATTCAAACTCTTGAGTACTCAATTTTAGCAATTGAGAAATGCCTAATGCTAACTGTTCACTATTTCTAAGTGGGGCTTTGAATCCATTTTTGTTATTTATTACCAAATTTGAAATTGCACCCATGTAAAAGCCAGCTACAGGTGTACCACACGCCATGGCCTGCGATACTGTAATAGGTCCGGGATCTTCGATGGACGAACATACAAACACATCAGCTGCCTGGTAGGCAACAGATAATAAACGATCGTCCTGAATGAACTCAATAAACTTTGTTTTAAATGGAATTTGACTTAGCAATTCTTGATTCTGCTCAGCTTTTGCAGCAATCATTACAGTTGTTGAAGACCGCTCAGCCTCACTAAGCATGTTGTACAAATGTTTAATCGCTTCCAGAAAATATTTAAACCCCTTCCTTTCATTTGATACATGTTCGGCCCCGGTAAATATTACTTTATGAGCGTGATTTAGATTAAAAAGGTGTTTTGCATATTGCCTGCTATGGGTATTAAAGATAGCCTGGTCTACAAATCCATTTATATTATGAATAACCTTTTGATCTTTGAATAAGAAAGAATTTCTTGCCTGCTCAAGTGCCCTACCTGAGCCAGCTATAACCTGCATATTTGCTCTCTTAACATTATCCATTTTTAAAGCAAAATTCTTGGCAGCTCTATCGTTATGATTTTCTAATAATATAGCAGGGCAATTACTGCAATTCATTTCAAAACCTTTGCAATCCCATGCGTGATGACAGCCACCTGTAAGCGGAAACATATCCATCATTATTAAAAATATGGGGGCCTTGGAAATTTCATAAATCCTTGCAAGTTCAGTTGTATTTACCAAATGGTCCATTGCTGCAACAAGAACAATATGGGGGGTAAAAGAAGCACTCCTTAAAATATCCTCAGCCGAAAAATGACTATTAATTTCCTGGTCAACCAAAAAGTCATATTTAACATCAAAATCAGCATATTGCAAAGGTTGACTATCGAAAAGTTTTTTACTAATCTTTTTTAAAAGCTTTTTGTAAATACGATAAGGGAGCGATTTGTTGTTAAATTCCTGATGGGTAGGTATAACAATAAACCTATCTGTTTTGGTTTTTTCTGCAACCACCATTCTCACATTATACTGGCTGTCGTGCAGATATTTTGCCAGGTTATAGGCCGCAACACCATCGCCTCTATAATCTCTGTATGATAATAATAAAATGTTTTTACCTTCCATTCGTTCAACCTGCTACTACCTTCTATTAACTCCGGTAATTTTTAAATTTTCGAAAGAATTTTTCTATCAATTCTGTCTACACTCATGTTTGAAAAAATCAGTCCTTCGTGAGTTTCACCGGCTCCCAATTTTTCAGAGCCTGTATCAATAATTTCGAAAGACAGATAGTCTTTTAAAATCTCTATTGCTTTTACTTGTGGAATGTATAGTGATAACAATAGTTTAAAATTATTTGGAACCAAAAAACCAGCCGGAATAATAACCTTATAAGAAGTTTCTCCTGACTTGGGAGCAACACTTATGCGATGTACCATAATCAACTTTTCCATTGTATCCCAAATGCTTATTCCGCATCGAACCCCGGTTTCGAAAGAACTATGCCTAACGGTGAAGAAAACACATATGTTTTCATCGTGTCTAAAGCTATTAACCACCTCTTCATTCTCATTAGTTATTGAAACATCCAAAATTTGAATTGGGTTGGCGTTAGGCTGATCGGCCAAATAGCTTGAAATTTGTGCATTATTACTTAGATAATTATGTATGGCACCTTCGCTGCTGCCGTTAAAAATCACCCCTCCGTTTTTTAAAACTATCCCTTTTGAGCATAGCTGCGAAACTGCACTCATGTTATGGCTTACAAATAAAACAGTTCGGCCCTCACCTTTGCTTACTTCACCCATTTTGCCCAAACATTTACGCTGAAACTCCAGATCTCCTACAGCTAAAACTTCATCAACTATCAAGGTTTCAGATTCAAGGTAAGCGGCTACAGCAAAGGCCAAACGCACATACATACCTGATGAGTACCTTTTTACCGGGGTATCAATATAGCGTTCAACACCTGAGAAATCAACAATCTCATCAAATTTGCGGGTAATCTCTTTTTTTCGCATGCCCAGAATTGCCCCATTCAAATAAATGTTTTCTTTCCCTGTAAGCTCAGGATGAAACCCGGTGCCCACTTCCAAAAGGCTTGCAATCCTTCCTTTAACTTTAATGTTACCTGTGGTTGGCGAAGTAACACGGCTGAGTATTTTTAAAAGGGTACTTTTTCCGGCTCCATTGCGCCCAATAATACCTACAGCATCGCCTTCATTAATTTCAAAATTAATATCCTTTAAACTCCATACAATATCGCTGGTACCTTTTACAGATCTGTCGTTTGCTTCTCCAATTTTTAAAAATGGATCTTCTTTACCACGTAAACGTGAAAACCAGCGCTCAATATCGCGGGACAAAGTACCGGTGCCAATTGAACCCAATTGGTATGCTTTAGATATATTTTCGACTTTAATGGCTATGGCCATAGATAAATTTTAAGAATGCTGCTTGTTTAAAAAATTGAAGACTATACGGTATCTATGAAGTTCTTCTCAACCTTATTAAAGATGATAACACCAAAAACAAGTAAAATTATAGTTACGGAACAAGAATACCCAAATGATGCCCAGGTAAACGAACCCTGGCCAAGAAAACCAAATCGAAAAGTTTCGATAATTGCAGTCATGGGGTTGAGCTCAATGAGCCATCTAAATTTTTCGGGTGCAGAGGACAAAGGATAAATTACGGTTGTGGCGTACATGAGTAATTGTACTGCAAACGTAAAAAGAAAGGCTAGATCCCTATATTTTGTTGTAAGTGAAGAAATGATCATTCCACCACCTAAACCTAATAAGGCCATTAAAATTACTATGATTGGAAACAGGGATATTGCCCATGTAATACTAAATCTGGCCCCCTGGTACCAATAAAATCCCATTACCAATAAAAACAATAATAATTGCACAGCAAAACGTACAAGGTTACTCACAACGATACTTAATGGCATTATTAAACGGGGAAAATAGACCTTTCCGAAAATTGCGGCATTTGTACTAAAAACAGTGCTGGTTTTGGTTAAACATTCAGCGAAATAGTTCCATGCCGTTATACCAGCCATATAAAAAAGCGGCTGAGGTAAACCATCAGTTGAAAAACCACCCATTTTACCGAAGACAAAAGTGAAAATGATAGTGGTAAACAAAGGTTGAATAAAAAACCAAAGCGGGCCTAAAATGGTTTGCTTGTAAAAAGATACAAAATCGCGGCGTACTAAAAGCCACAATAAATCCCTGTAGTCCCAAACATCCTTTAAGTGTAAATCAAATAATTTGTTCTGAGGTTTAATCTCCAGATCCCAGGTTTGGTCTACAACTATGCTGTTACTCATTAGCGAATTAAATTTTTAATTGTCTTATTAAAGGTTAGGTAAGGCTAAATTTCCTCTTTTTCTTTTTTTCCGGCTCAATGTAACTTTCATAACCATAACCACCACCATATCCATAATAACCATACTTTCCTCCAGTCTTCACATCATTTAAAATCAGCGCCATATTTCTAAGCTTGCCTGTTCTAAAAATATCGTTGATAAAATCAAGTTGTTTTTTAAGAGTTACACGCTGCCTTATAACATACAAAGTAGTGTCTGCGTATTGACCTAAAATAAAAGAGTCACTTACCAAACCCGCCGGTGCGGTGTCGATGATGATGTATTCATATTCAGCTTTAAGGGCCTCGAAAAACTTATGCACTCTTTCATTAATGAGTAAGTCTCCCGGGTTGCCTGGTATAGGGCCTGATGGATAAATATGAAGACTAGGGATTTCTTCCGTTTCTATATATAACTCAGAAATGTTATTGGATTTGCCTTTGATAAACGTGGTGATACCAGGCACATTTGTTTCAATATTCAGCGTTTTTAAAATTCCGGGCTTTCTTAAATCAAATTCAAGCAAGGCAACCTTTCTTCCGGGTATAGCTAATACAGCCGCAAGGTTGGTACTTACAAACGACTTACCTTCTCCTCCTGCAGATGAAGTAACTAATATGACTTGCTTTTGTTTGTTACTGCTTTTCATTAGCGAAAGCGCTGTTCTGATTATCCTAAATTGCTCAGCAATTATATCGCGGCCAGTAACCGAAAAGCCTTGCAATTTACTTTTCAGCTCATGACCAATATCTCCCAAAACAGGTACAGGTAATTTCTTGGATATATCGTCCCTGCTGGTTATTTTATCATTCAACATGTCACGCAGATAAACGAAACCGATGGGTAACAATAGGCCTAGTAAACCCGCGTATAATTTTATATTGGTTGCATTAGGTTCAACAGGACCATAGCCCCAGGCTGGGTCTATTTGCTTATAATTTGAGAGACTTGCAGATGTGCTGGTAATGGCCGATTCTTCCCTCTTTTGTAAAAGATACAGATACAAACCTTCAGTAATACTTTGTTTTCGTTTAATCTCCTGTATCATTCTTTCCTTTCGGGGAAGTGAGGATAAAAACCTTTTATTTTGACTATTCTGTTGCTGGAAACTACTTTCCTGTAAGCGTAAATTTTTATTTACATTATTTATTGCTTCTAAAATACTACCCTTAACATCAACCAACTGGTTATTAATATCCTTTAAAGTAATGCTATTTTTTGTTGCAAAAGCACCTTCTTTTTGCCTTTTAAGTTGCAACTCGTTGTAGCTGCTTATTAGCGCAGAAAGAGTTGCGTCGTCAAGACCCATAGAAGAAGGAACCAATTTGTCATCCGCATCCGGGCCTGTAAAATACCCGGTTAACATTTTAGCAATGTTTTGCTTTACATTAATGGTTTGCAAACTTTGACTGGCGTCGTTTGAATTACCAAAAGCCTGGCCAGACTGGGCGCCCATGTCAATGATTTGGTTGCTCGATTGATAATTTTCCAAATTGCCTTCAACTCCACTCAACTCCCCGGCAATCAATCCAAGCCTTTCATTTATAAACCTGATAGTAGATTGAGAAAGTAAATTCCTGTCTTCAATGTCTGATAAGTCATACTCCTTAACAAAAGCATTTAGTATGTCCTTTCCCCGGGTTACATTCTCAATCAAAATCTCTAATTGTATAATACTTGTTTTTTCACTTAAAATGGAAATCCCCATTTTACTGGAAATCTCTGCTCCTGCTGCCCATATGGGCACCCACCTGACTGAGTAGCTATTTTTTTGGTCAAACGTTGCACCAGCTACCGGAGAAAGTATGTATGAACTTCCGTTAATAGTAAATGTTTTGTTCCACCTGAAGGTTAATGATTTTGGTTCATCAACATTGCCATACTCAATAATTCCACCTGTATTATTTAATTGCTTAACTGTTATGTCAAAAAATTTAGAACTATCTATTATAGTACTGGGTATTAACCGCAATGGTGCATCAAGGTACAAGTCAGTTTTTAAAAACTTTCCAAGATGAAAATATGAAATATTGAAACCATTTTTTGCCACAACCCTTTGCATAAGGCTGGTAGATCGCAATGAAATCAACTCATTATTTAAGTTACCCTGTAACTGGGAACTCATTGCGGTTCCTACAAGATCATTTACCTGTTGCTGTGCAGCACTGGGTTGGTTTCCTTTAACCATTATAAGAGTGGATGCTTTATACTTTGGTACAGTATACCTTAAATACAAAAAAGCTACCCCCAAGCATACTACCATAGATATTATGAATAAAGGATAGTGAGATAAATACTTTAAGGCTATTTCCTTAATATTCAATCCTTTACTAACTTTTTCAGAGAATAAATCGTTTTCCTCGTCCATCTTACTCGTTTTTGAAAAATTCTTGAATTAAAATCTTAATATTTGTTGATTCTGCATGTAAATCGAAAGGTTGTATTACGGCTTCGCCTCTCTTAGTCACAAAACTAAAAATACCTGTATTACGAAAATGAAGCGATTCTCCAACAATATTACATTATTCTCAACTACCTTTTCTTATGTATGCCATAGATGATTTAGGTGATGGCATAGTTGCAAAACCATAACCCCAAAATGTTTTATAAGTATTTACTTTTTATAAAAATTGATGATTAGCTACTTAACTTCTTATTTGATTTAATCGATTTTTAAACCAATGCTAACCCGCAATAAAACGCTGATGTAAAGATTTTATTACCTATGCTTAAATTTTGGGCATTAAAAAGTTGGATATACCTGATTGGCAAATAATCGTTTCTAAGCTAAATTTTTCATCTATTGGTAAGTGCAAACGTTAAGAGAAGGATGAAATATCTTGATGAGGGAGCTCAACACGCTATTTCAATATGCCAAACTTTTATGAGGTAAATGTAATAAATATGCTATGATTTGATGGAGCCGAGGTTGATCAGCACTTTAATCATATATTCCGTCAGGCAACTGAAAAACCTTTAAAATAGAGGAAATAGGGCATTTCCAGAAACGATGTAGGGATATAAAACCGGCGTTTATTATTTAAAGGATTTGTGGTACTTGCACTTCCCCTAATAAAAAACCGCCTCAACTTTGGAATTGAGACGGCCTAACAAATCTTAAATAATCTAATAAATAATCAACTTTTCCGACAAATTAAGTTTACTCGTACTTATTTTAATAAAGTAAACTCCTTGCGAAATGTGCGACAGAACTACAGGAAGCAAGACTACATCTGAGTTGATGGTGGTTTGCATTTTGTAAATTTCTTTGCCCAGTGCATCTTCAACAACAACCTGGGCTTTAAAACCGTTCAAACCTTTAATGTTAACTTTAAAATTGCCCATTGAAGGATTTGGGTAGATAGACATTGTTGCCTTTTCATCCTTTCCCGGTTCAAAAACAATATCTTTTGTTTTTCCAGAACCAACTGTATAAACATCGACACCTCTTCCACTACAGGTTGTTGTTAACCTTGTAATTGTAATGCCAGACAGCGTAAACAGACATCCTTTTGCATCTTTAACTTTTACAGAATAGGTTCCAGGTGCAAGGTTCGAGTATTTATTCGAAGTTTGATATACTGCACCGTTCAGGCTAAATTGATAAGGGGAAATTCCACCCGTAGCAGTAGTGGTGATGGAACCGTTATTAATATTGCTACACGCATTCGTTTTTGCCGTAACTGTAGCCTTTAATGCTGGAGCTGTTACAATAACTATGTCTCTTACTACAGATATACATCCATAAGTATCTTTAACGGTAACATAGTAAGTACCGGATTTTAAATTAAATAATACATTGTTGTCTATACCGTATCTACCACCGTTTAAACTGTAGGTATACGGTGCTGTTCCGCCAACACTTGTCAAAGCAATAGAAGCGTCACTCCCTTTACAACTAACATCTGTTACACTATCCAGGCTTGCTATAAAAGAAATTCGCAGTAAAATAATATTGGAGACAGTTACAGTACATCCTTTACTGTCTTTAACGGTAACAGCATAAGTGCCTTCTTTCAAATTATTGAAGCTCTTTGCCGATTGATATGTGCCGCCGTTCAGGCTATAAGTATAAGAACCGGCACCACCTGTTCCATTTGCTGTTATTGTACCATCTAAGCCTTTACAGGTGGCATTTGCTTTATTTGTTACTGCTAAAGCTAAAGTAGAAACCAATTTTGGAACAGTTACAGGCAAAGTTGTTGTGCATCCATTATAATCCTTTACTGTTAAATCATAATTACCATCTCCAAGGTTTGCAAAAACATTGCTTGTCTTATAGGTTCCACTTCCCAATTTGTATTGATAAGGGCTTTTTCCTCCACTGGCTGTTACTGTAACAGACCCATCGAGTGCAGCACAGTTTTCGCCAACAATTGAAGATGCTTTTAATGCAAGCGTTTTATTTTCACCCACTACAATTCCTTCAATTTTATCAACGTTAAAATTTGCATCTAATACCCAAATAGTGTAGGTGCCGGGGTCCAGGTTGCTAAAAGTACCCGAAGGCTGATAAAGTCCTGTACTCAGTAAATACCAGTATGGAGCAACGCCACAAGAAACTGTAACTCCTATTTTACCATCACCTAATCCACATGTGGCATCTGTTTTACTTGAAAGCGTAAGAGACAATACTTTGTTTACTCCTATAACTATGCCTGTAACATTTGCAGTACAACCCTTACCATCTTTTACAGTAACAGTATAAGTGCCGGCCGCAAGGCCATTAAAAATATTACTGCTTTGATAATTGTTTCCATTGGTACTGTAAGAGTAAGGTAATACGCCACCAACTGCTGAAACTGCAATTGTACCATCTGCTGCATTACAGGTAACATTTGCTTTTGATAACAATTGCAATGACAATGAATTGACCTTTCCTATCGCAATACCTGATAAGGTAGCAGTACAACCTTTGGCATCCTTTACGGTAACATTGTAAGAATTTGGAACCAGGGCTGTAAAGCTGTTACCTGTCTGAAAATTACCTGAATTTAATTTGTAAGTGTAAGGTGCAGTTCCTCCGACAGGAGTAACGGTTATTGACCCGTCGTTTCCAATGCAGCTTGCATCGGTTTTTGATGCTATTGATAAATTTAAAGTTGGAGAGCCTGAAATAACTACCGGAAGTGATGAAGAATAACACCCCTTTGCATCTTTAACGGTAAGCGTATAAGTTCCAGGCAAAAGGTTACCAAACACATTTGTTGATTGGTAGTTAACGCCATCTCTACTATAAGTAAACGGTGACGTTCCTCCGACAGAAGTAACGGTTATTGACCCGTCGTTTCCAATGCAGCTTGCATCGGTTTTTGATGCTATTGATAAATTTAAAGTTGAAGAGCCTTCTATAATTACCGGAAGTGATGAAGAATAACACCCCTTTGCATCTTTAGCAGTAAGCGTATAAGTTCCAGGAAAAAGGTTACCAAACACATTTGTTGATTGGTAGTTAACGCCATCTCTACTATAAGTAAACGGTGACGTTCCTCCGACAGAAGTAACGGTTATTGATCCGTCGTTTCCAATGCAGCTTGCATCGGATTTAGATGCTATTGATAAATTTAAAGTTGAAGAGCCTGAAATAACTACCGGAAGTGATGAAGAATAACACCCCTTTGCATCTTTAGCAGTAAGCGTATAAGTTCCTGGCAACAGGTTACCAAACACATTTGAAGTTTGGTAGTTAACGCCATCTCGACTAAAAGTAAACGGTGACGTTCCTCCGGCTACAGAAAGTGTTATTGATCCGTCGTTTCCAATGCAGCTTGCATCGGA
>JBBQVY010000068.1:0-21384 GCA_038211085.1 Chitinophagales bacterium
TGATTAAAATCATCTGTTTACCTGATAGCCGACAGTACTCCTTTTAAAATCCAAATGGAAATTTGTATAAAATATTTAATCATGCAAACGATATCATTAAGCCACGTAAGAAACGAAAGAAGAACGCTCCAGGCAGGTAACTTACTTGCTAACAAAATTCAAAATATTGTAGCTTTTTCAGAAGTAAACCGGATTGGTATTACATCTGCGCTGATATTATTGCAAGTTACCATAGCAGGTTTTAGTGTGGTGCTTCCACCAATGGCAGGCATGCCTTTATGGATGATGGTCCCTGGTATTTTTTTGGTGTTTATTGCCAACGGCTTTGCACTTGCTCAAATGAACATGAAATGGATTTTGGCTGGTTTTGGATTAAGCATTTTGGTAAATACATTCATAAGTGTATATGCTGTGTACCTGTTTTTAAACTAAGTGCATCACCGGGCTTCAAAATGCTTTTTTGTTTGGGCTAATATTCCTGCGGCAACCAACAAGCGATTAACGGGTTGCTACTACCACGCAATTTTCAAATAAAAAAAGGTATGGTCAATTATTATACTTCGGCTAATTGGCCGAAGTATTGATTTTATTATGAGTAACTTCAATTGCAGTTGTCTTTTTTGTTGTTAGTTCTTTACAAAGCCTTCACGAATCCAGAATAATTTTTCAGCTTTGGTGATGGCATCCTTGGAAATGAAAGTTCCTTATCGGGCAACACAAATACCCACCCTTATCTGTGTAATTAGTCCATTTAATCCCAAATTTATTTATTTATAAAACACTTATTTATGTTGACCAACGCAAGAGCCTTCTCAAGTTTTAGTACCAACGACGTTCTCAAAGCAAAGGATTTTTATAAAAATTTGCTTGCCTTAAATGTAGCTGAAAATGCTATGGGCATATTAGAATTAGAACTTGAGGGTGGAATGGAAGTCATCATATATCCGAAGCCCGACCACGTGCCTGCAACTTATACAGTGCTTAATTTTTCAGTAGAGAATATTGATACTGCAGTAGATGAATTGATTGGAAAAGGAGTAAGATTTGAACAATACAATTCTGCGACATTAAAAACAGATGCAAAAGGCATTTGCAGGGGTAAACCTGTTATTGCCTGGTTTAAAGATCCTGCCGGTAATATATTATCTGTTATAGAAAATGATTCCAAATAACGTTAAGATGTTTTGCAAAGGCAGATCATTCTTCTCAAACAGTATTAGATTCAATACATTTTCCATGATATTCCTTTGCCACATCGCAGATTACATCAGTCGGTTATACTATTAATCGGGAAAGTAATGAAGATGTAGGAACCACTTTTACAATAGTGTTTAAATAATGGGCGAAGTTCGTTTTTGAATGGTTCATTTGCGTTGCCTGCCGTTTGGTTTGACAAACGAATTCTCTTTTGTTGCCGCACAAAAAAAAGGTGCCCGGTAAAAGGCACCTTTATAGGAAATGCATTTATTATTTTTTCTTTAAGAGCACCTTAGAATTTGCCCATTCGCTGGAGGCATCCATAAAACTGGTAAGCTTGCTAAAATTGTTTGCCGGTTCGTAATTATGGAGGTAATGCTTTTTTAGTTTGATGGTCACCAGTTTATTAGTAGCGCTTGCTTCAGCAGTAAAATATCCGGTTTCGTTTTCAACCTTTTTATTTAAAGCAGCAATACCTTCTGCTGTATATCCTTCGGGTATTTCCAGCTCAATATTATATTCAATGCTTCTGGCATAAGGCATATAAATGTCAATATCTCTTTTGCGTTGCTCCTGTTTTACAACATAAGGTTCCCCCTGGATTTTACCTATCTCCACTATCATATTATTGCCAGCTTTTTTTACAAGACCTGCCATATTAAAAGAGGAACTATAAACAAAATCAGGAGCAGTATGGCGAACGCCGAGATTGTCGATCTTGTTATTTTTCAGGTCTGTTATATCCTGCTCAAACCAGCCTTTGGCTTCTGTAACAAAGGATTCCTTTTGCTTCTTTCTTGCCTCGGCAAAAGCATTCTTAACTTCATCAACATATTTCCTGCTCTTCTTTCCATCTTCCAGTATTTCCAGTAGCGTTTTCTCGTCATTGAATGCCTTTCTTTCTGCCTCGTAATAATCTTCGTACAATATCAGCTCTTTTTGTGCTTCAGCCTTGTTATAACCTTTTAATGTGGTAGAGCGTTGTACGGCAAAACTATTTTTATCGGGTGACAAGCTAAGTTTTAAAGTTTCGATATGTGCGTTTTTGTCAGAACTGCTTTTGGAAACAACCGGGCCGGTTTCAATGTTAGTTAGACCCATCATTTTCTTAATGCCCATTATTGCACCAGGGTGGTCGAACGTAAAGCTTTTGGTTTTGGTAAGACCTTCAACTTCTTCAGGGGCAAGAAAAGGCACATCGTAAATAGTTTGCAACGATAACATTTTATTACTGCCAGGTAAATAGGCAGTAGTGGTAAGATCGGAAGCATCCATCAACTCTGACATGCGGGTGCCTGTGCGGCGATTGCTTACCATAATTGCAGGCTGAAGACCGGCAGCTTTTAACGTACAGAACAAGGGGAAAGCCAGTCCATTATAATATCCATCACCCACATTTATTTTATCCGCCAAATCATCTATAGTAAAGTTGAGCATTTTGGTGAAGCGCAGGGTATAATACAGTTGTGCTGCCTTTTCTTCATCACTCAATTCTTTAAAATTTATGTTAGCCTGTTTGGCTTTCTTCTTAGCACTTTCTTCAATACCATCATACTCTGACTTGGCAGCCTTCATCCAGTAACCATTGTAATAAGTGGTGGAAAGTGTGCTGGCTTTGTCCTGCAAAAACTCTTCGCTGTCTGCATTTTTAGAAACCTCGCCAGGCTTTTTTGTATCCATGTATTTACTGTACATGCCTTTATAACCCAGCGAAATATTCATGCGGATAAAAGGCAATTGTAAACTGGGAGCAACCCAAAGTGCGGTTTCAAAAGGAGGCAGGTTACTTTTTTCAACGTCAACGATAATATCGTTATCGTCGTTTTTACTAACCTGCAATTCAGGCGCACCATTGTAGCTCCTGTATTCAATTGCATACTTTTTACCCAACTGTGCATGAAACGACAAGCTCAATATTGGAGCGTCATCAAACAACAGGATGCGGTAAGGTTTATTGCTCATGTCGTTTGTTAGCGACTGTTGCGTAGCAATAAAATAATCCAGTATGTCGCCAGGCTGCAAATCAGCAATAGCCACTTTAGCCTTTTTTTGCGAAGACACATCTTTTGTCAATACGATCTCATCGGTATTGATTTCTTTAATGCTTCCATTAGGCTTTATGACCCTCACACCCAAATACGAAGTGGATTTGTTTGATGATAGAAACCCGCTGGTTCTTTCAAATTGGGTAAAGCTTAATTCTGAATATTCGCTTACGGCAGTTTTGTCGTTCAGCTTTACCACCTCTCTTACAATCTCAGTAATACTTTGTTCTTTTTTGCCGCCAAAACCAAAGCCATAAAATGCCAGTTTGGACCTACTGTCGGCTGACAGTTCGGTATGATGTGCTATAACAACTTTTGAAGCTTTCTCGTATTGAGCGGGTACTGTTTTTACTTTAAACTGGGGCTTGTTCCAGGCCCACACTTCTTTACGTATATCCTCCGATTCTTTATGATATTTTTCGGCTTCCTTTATTTGTGCTTGCGCCACACTAAGCGCTGACGATATAATAATTGAAGCAGAGAGAATAAAAACTTTCATTCGATTTTTTTTTGAATTAATTTTTTTGCGTGAAGACCAGTTGCTGATTATAAAAATTGGAAAGCAGTTCAACATCCCTGTTCCACTGGCCAAAATTCTCGGGCTTTATTTCTGCCTGGTTCAGTATGATTTCTTTTTTATACATAAGCTTTCCACCTACGTTACTGTAACCGGCTATAAAGCTGTATCCAGGCTGTTTTACCAATAATTTTTCAGGAAGTGTATGGATGGTTTTGCCTTCTGGCAGCATAATTTCTGTTTCGAAAACAAGGTTGTTTTTAAAATTGAACCAGTAAGGAAGTTTTCTTTTAGCCGTGTCAATTTTAAAGTTTTCGAAGTTGCGCCTGTTGTCAGCATCCAGGTAGGTTTCCTTATCAAAAACACTTAACACATCTTTCCATACCACATCGTATTCGGCTTTAAGGTCAGCGTTATAGTCATTGATGTTAGTAACCTTAAAATTTGTTATTTCAAAATTGCTTTTTCCCTCTGATAAATATTGCTTTAAGGCATTCTCCTGTTTGTCTTGTTTAATGTCGTTCAATTGGCTAAGCAACCACTCTTTGTTTTCTCCCTTCCAGCTTTGTACTACATGGCCCTTTAAATTGTTGCCTTCTATAACAAATTTTCTAGATTCAACTGAAGTGTTTTGCAGGTACGTTGCCACGGGAACACGCTCCAATAAAAACAGGTTTCCGTTTTCAATCAATGTTTGGCGGCCTTGTATTCTCTCCGCAACCTCACCATAACCAATGTATTTTTCTGTGGCATCTAAAAACACCGGTTTGCCATTGTTCATCCAGGCACTTATCATGTGGTTGTCTACCGAGAGTGATGGCGTGCCATAATCGTAGGCGATATGTTTAGTGCCGATCCAGCATTTTCTTCCATCCAGTTTTACCGATTTCAGCATTTCGGTCAACAGGTTTGCCATGCCCTTACAGTCGCCATATTTTTTTCTCAATACCTCCTGTGCTTTTTCAGGTTTAAAACCGGCAATGCCGTTCTCAAAAGCCAAATAGCGAATGTTATCCTGCACCCACAGAAAAAGCGCTTTTACTTTTTCCTCATCAACGGTAATGCCTTTAATAATCTCTTCGGATTTTTCTTTTATAATCTTATCATCGTTGCCAATTTGTTCTACCAGTTTTCGGTACCAGGCATATTGTTCCTTTACGGTATTGAAGTACACATACTTTTCATCTTTGGGCTGAGCCGACTTGCACAATACCAAAATATGCGGGGCAAAATACGATGGTCCGGGTGCAGCCTGCTCAGTGCTCATAGCAGGTATGTTCTGCATAGTAAAAGTGTACACCGTTTCTGAGCCTTCAGTGCTCATGGTTTTTTGAACTTTATGTTGTTTAAAATTATATTCCTTTATTTCCAACTGCATCCAGGTGGGAACTACCAGCTTTATTACCTGGTCAGTAATGGGATGGCTTTCCATAAAATAGATGCTTGAAAAGTAATGGGGATCCAATATAGTTTTCTCGAAACCTACATCGGAAGTACTTCCTTTTTTAAGTATGGGTAACTGGAAATAACAAACGTGTGCATCTGAGTAAAAAATGCCATTGTCGTTATAATACTCGTATTTAGGTACGATGCCATGTTTTTTCGATTCATCTACATGAATAGAAACATCGTCTATAGTTTCCATATCGTTATAAAATTCAGCAACCGGCACATCGGTACGGTAGCTGTTACAGGTATAAGTGGTTTTACTAATTTCCTTTATTTGAACCGGGTGTTCGTTGTTGCCCCTTACAAACCTAAATTCCTTTTCTGATTTTAAAATGACCACATTTTTAGGATCATCCTCGTTTTGCGCTGAGGCAATCTTAACAGAAATGACCAATACAAGAAAGAATCCAATTTTTTTCATCATGAGATATTAGGCGAGGTACAAACGAAAAATAGAGATGTAAAGTATAGTGTCCGCACTTTGCGGTTTATTTAACGGAAGAAATGCCTGCATGGAGTGTTGTTAGTTAGGTTAGGTTGAATAAAATTGAAAATAGGCGGATTTTTGCAATTCTATTATCAACACACCCAAATTAATGCTGATTTAATACAATTCTTTTGTGGCATCGATCTGTTATAAACTTACCTAACCTGGAAAGTGATATTTTGAATTGCCTGGTAAATCACATTTCTTCCATTTTGCACCGCCGGAGTCCAGTCAGGAGATTCAGATATAACGCGTAAAGCTTCAATGTCAGCGCTGAGTTGCAGCGACTTTAAAATGAGAGGATTCTCCAGTTTACCATTTTTATTTATGATGAATTCCAG
This sequence comes from Chitinophagales bacterium, assembly GCA_038211085.1. GTDB lineage: Bacteria > Bacteroidota > Bacteroidia > Chitinophagales > Chitinophagaceae > Segetibacter. The sequence goes on from JBBQVY010000068.1 coordinate 6,037, forward strand.
TTTAACCTCACCTGATTTTAATATATCTGTTGGGGGCACTAAATTCATCTGAAGATAATTTCTAAATCCTTTTTGCCCTCCTTTAATTGAAGCTTCTTTCTCCTCAACTTTAAGCTCTTTTTTTAGTGCGGTATCCCTTTCCATTTTCTCCTCATCAAATGTTTTAATACCTGTAGCTGTTGTAATTATTTTCTTCACATAATCCTTTCGTGATATTTCTTTTCCCTTATCGTATGTAACAGAGAGGTATACCCCAAGCGTATCATCGTAATAAGACCAGGTGCCATCTTTTCTCTTGTAAAATACATTTCCTGAAGAGTCTATTCGGCCGTTATCATCGTACCATGCAAATGCTCCATTAGGCATTTTCATGTCTGCATCACTGAACGATTCCTGTTTCCACAAATGTCCCCTGCCTAAAAATATCCTGTTTACGAAAACACTATCACCTACGTTCCGCTGCTCTATTATGTAAGTGGCAGCATCTATATTATTAATGCCATTCCAATCCTGGTCATAAACGTGATAGGATACTTTTTGCTTTTGAGCACCTGCTGACGTGCCTATCATTAAGAATAAAACCATGATGTACTTCATGCCCTGTTATTTATTTTTTTATCGGAGGAAGATAAGTATAACAATGATTTGAGCAAACGCAATTTTAACTGTTTGCCGGTATTGCATCTTGTGAGGTACAATTATGATGACTGGTTTGCCAGGTCAAATATTATACAACTTTCGCCTGATGCCGAACCATTGAAAAGTAAACTTTATTCAATCAATTAGCGGTCTTAGTTATACAATTGTTAACCCTGAAAATCATTGGTGATAGTTGAAACACAGAAACACTTTTCAGAGAGTGTTTACCCGGTTACGGGTGTGATTGATTTCTTTTTCATGAGAATTGGTTCGGGTTCTGTTTGCTTGGCTTGTCTTAGCTCTTCTCTTTTTTTATTTACCGGCTCAATAATGTAAGTCCTAAGGTTGTCTTCGTCTAAAAGATCTTCCATGGTTTGGTATTGCAGGGTGGGCAACACCCAGTGAAACGATTTTTGTAAATCAACCAACATGGCAAAAGCACGTTTGTCTACACTCACATCTATTATGGGCACATACGGAATTTTAAACTGCTTTACGGTGGCTTCCAACTCTAACGGTGCAGACTTTGGACTGGTGAGGTCAGCAATAACAAACATGCTCATGCCTGCCAGGGTTTGCACGGTTTCGGTATAGTCTTTATCGGTAGGGCGGTCAAAGTCAAACACCATTGGCAACAAATCAAAATGGCGCAATTTCTCTCTTAAACCATCCAATACGGCTTTGCGTGCCGGCTCGGAAAAACGGCCAAGTATCAACACACCTTTAGAGGTTATGGTGTTAAGTACGTTACGCAAATTTTTATTGTTGATGATGAGGTAGATGAATTGGGCCACAGCAATGTCGTCCACGGTAATTACCGGTTCATCGCCTTTAGAAATAATGAGGTCTTTTTGTACCGCCTCATCCATGTTAACATTCCAGGCACTTATGCCATAAATTTTACAACCTGTTACCGTGGCTTTGGTAAAGTCAGTATCCACCATGTCGGCCATGGTTAAGTCTGCGCCGGTTAAGTCGGCGTTGTAGAGGTTAGCATTGTCGAGGTTAGCATTTTGCAGGTTTGCCCCGGTTAAAAGAGAGCCGCTCAGTGATGCCTTTGTTAACATGGCACCAGAGAGATTGGCGTTACTCAGGTCTGAAATATCAATGATCGCATCCGTTAGGTCTGCACATGTAAGGTCTGCTTCTGACAGGTTGCAGCCTTCCATGAATGCCCCGTTTAGTTTTACGTTTTTCATTTTTGCTTTAACAAGCGATGCCTGGGCCAACGTACACTTGTCCATATTGGCCCGCAATAGCAATGCCTCGTCAAGGCAGGCGTTGGTCAGGTCTGCGTTTATCATATTTACACTTATAAGGTTGCATCCGCCCAAATCAGCATTTTTCATTTTTGCCAGGTAAAATTTGGCACCTTCTAATTTGCTCTGGTAGAATATGGCATCTTCTAAAATTGCATCGCTAAAATCCACTCCGGATAAATCAAGATGTTGCAAGTCTGCTTTAGATAGGTCGTATTGCAGGTAAGGGTTTGCTTTGCGCCAGGCGTTCCAGGATTCTGCACCTTTTAGAATTTCTTGTAAATGATCAGGATTAGCCATGTGGTAAGGGTTGAATAATGTTTAGAATGATCGCACCAATGTTCCTGTTAAGATATCATAATTACATTACAAGTTATAGTGGTGAATTATAAATGAATGCAATGCTTACACCCTGGTTATGAGTTGATCTATTTTTAATTATTGAGTAGTCACGAATGGAGATCCATTTTCCAAAACTGTAAGGAATTTATTTGCCCGGACACGCTACCCTGCTAAGTTTGTTGGATGCTGGAAATTGCACCGCTGACAGATCTTTGATGTATGTAGTATCATTGCTAGCCCTTACATCACTATTTCCTAAAATCAAACCATCTTCTACAGGTTGTAAAACTTGTTGCGAATAAGAATGCATGCCTTCAGCATCGAATGAATACCAAAGTATAAGTTTACCATTCTCCATTTTGCCGGTAACAGTTCCCTTGCTCGAATCTTTCTCGTAGTTATCAAAATACATGCTGCCACTAATGTTTTGTCCGCTTTGTTGTAGCTGTAAAAACAACGTATCGCGACCTGTAACTTTCATGTAACAACCATCCAGCAATGCGGTTGTATTAGCTGAAGAGTTTGCTGTGTCTGGCGCACTTTTTACAGTCGACGGGCTGTCAATAACAGTATCAGTAGAGGAGCTGTTTTTGCTATTGCATCCAAAAGCAAGCACCACCAACAGAAGCAAATGAATTTTTCTCATATCAAATTTTTAAAAGTTTTGTACAAAATGTGCTCTTGCAAAATAAGCTGCTAACCGTTTTAATTACCTGCAATATTATACCACGCAGGACAAATCATTAATGGGTCCAATTAATGGGACACCTTGCTCAGCACCAGTCTGCCATGGCACGATAAATATATTTGAAACTTACTATGACCATATTCAAAAAATATTTCTTTATTATTATTTTGGTAATTGCCACAGGATGCGCTGGTACTAAACCTGTATTTTATAGTGAAGCAACAAACAATACCGATCCCGTAAAATTTTTTATTGGCAGTACGCACTCTGCAGGGGTACTGGAAAATACAGCCGGTGCACCCACGGCAGAAGTGAAGACCAAAACCATTGGAGTTAAGGTGAAGGATAGTATTTTAATAGAGCAGGATCTTTACCAGGACGACAAAAAATCACACCGCTCCTGGAAGCTTAACCGGCTGGATGAACACCATATTGATGGCACTGCCAATAACATTGATGGTGTTGCACATGGCTTGCTTTATGGTAATACGTTTACATGGACTTTCCGTTTTAAATTGCCCGAACGAAAATTTATAAAGCATGTGCGTATGATACAATACATGTACACCATGCCAGGCGGACAAACCATGCTCATCCGCAGCATCATTAAAAAATTTGGTTTTAAGGTAGCCCAGATAACGGAGGAATTTGTGAGGGAGTAAACTAAGTTATGTTGAATTTTGAATGATGAATGATGAATGAATTGGTCACCAAAATCTTATACTTAATCTTAATAGATTTTGCGTAAGGTTTGGTTTGGGGATATGCTACACATTATGCCTCGCGGCTGAACAGTTTTTGGCACCCCTCCTTAAGCTGATTATTTTAGTTTTTTTTTATTCTATTCAAATTCGGACTCATCAATAAAATTTTTAGAATTAGGTATTTTATTAGAAAAGCTTGCAAAAACTCGCAGAAAAGCTCAAGCCGCTTGGCTTCGTTATTGAAATAGGACTCCACCCGCTTGTTTCCGAAACTGCTACGCAATGTTTCGGAATGCCTTCGCCTTCGCTGGGCACCCAACCGCCTGATGTCCTATTTCAATAACTGTTGGAAGGTGTGAAAAGTTTTTGAAGAAGTTTGCGGGTTAATCACCTAATTCTAAAAATTGCACTGTTGTTAGCTTTAACTAAATTGAAAAAGAATGTTTATAAAACGCTATTATAGTCTTTGGATGACCATCAAATGGTCGAGAAAATCGCTGCTTTACGCAACGCTGTATTCTGCAGGCGTAATTGTTGTTTATGAACTCTCTAATATTCCCTTTGCATTGCCCTGGCAACCCATTTCAGTTATTGGTATTGCGGTAGCATTTTTCCTGAGTTTTAAAAACAATAGTTCGTACGACCGCACATGGGAAGCGAGAAAAATATGGGGTAGGATTATTAATGAAAGCCGCACTTTTGCTACAGCCATCCTGTCTATGCCGGGAGAACCGGTAAGTTATGAGTGGAAGAAAATAGTGATCCATCGCCACCTGGCATGGCTGCTTGCCTTAAAGCATAATATGCGCAAACCCAGAACATGGGAACACAACGGCCCTCTTGAAAAACTGGTTTTTACACCAAAATTCAGGAAGGAATGCGAGGATGGAATGGAGCCTGAAGTATCGAAGTATTTATCCGCTAACGAATTAGCTCAGCTCAAAAAATATAATAATATTCCCAGCCAGATTTTGAAAAATCAAAGCCTTGAAATTGCACGGCTTTTTAGCAACGGGCATTTATCTGATTACAAACATGTGTGGCTTCACAAACTGATCGGCAGCCTTTACGACCTGCAGGGTATGACAGAGCGTATCAAAAATTTTCCTTTTCCACGACAGTATGCATCTACCGGGCTATGGATTATGTACATTTTTTGCGCTCTAATTCCATTTGGTTTGCTCGACATTTTTGAAAAATCGAGTTCTTTACATTACTGGCTTACCATTCCCTTTTCTGCCGTGATAATCTGGATGTATTTTTTAGTGGACAGGATAGGTGATTACTCAGAAAACCCTTTTGAAGCTAGTTATAATGACGTACCTATTTCTTCGATTTCCCGCACAATAGAAATTGATTTGCGGGAAATGCTGGATGAAGAAAATATACCTGCGCCTTATCCCGTAGAGAATGGTTTTCTGTTATAACGTGCCACTATAACCTGGGTGTAACAGGTTTATGCGGAAGTTCAAAAGTATTGCTACCGCGGATATTCAGCCTTCGGCGATAAATTTTGTTGTTACATGTTACATACATGATATTAAAGCCCGGTCCCCCAAAACATAGGTTAGAGCAATAATTATTCGGTACCGGTATGATGGCATTCACCCTTCCGGTTTGATCGAGAACCTGTATGCCCAAACGCGACGCAACATATACCCGGCCGGCAGTATCGCATTTAATACCATCGCCCCATGCATTGTTGCTTGAATCTGGTACATGCAGCCAGCCATATTTTTGTTTGTTGGTCAGTGTGCCATCGGGTTGAATAAAATAAATCCAAACCCATTGGCTGGCAGATTCAGTTACATACAATTGTGTTTGATCAGGGGATAAGGCAACACCATTACAAAATTTTAAACCTTCGTCAACTACTTGTTTTTTTCCTGCAGGTGTTATCAAAAATATTTTCCCCGGCTTTTCTCTTCCATCGGGTTCGGTTACATACATATTGCCGTTGGCCGCCACTACAAGGTCATTACCAATAATAGAATCGGCTACGATTTTTTCTTTTCCATTTGCATCATAACCCAGAATTTGTTTTGCCAGTCTTGCAGTAGTATACCTGGTGCCATTTTCCCCGAACGACGTTCCGGTTGCTCCTTTTGAATTGCTTAAAAATTGTTGAATTTTATTGTCAGCACCTATGTGGTAAGTTTTGGAATTAGGGATGTCATGGAAAAATACATCGCCTTTAGCATCGGCGATAATTCCTTCGGTAAAACTATAGCCATCACCAATCAATTCCCAGGGTTCATTTTTTATTAACAGGTCGCTTAAAAACTGATTTTTTGTAGCTGATGTTTTAACTGGTTCAGGCCAGTTTTTCCATAGCCAGCGCATAGCCTGTGGAAAGATGGAAGTGCCCTGAAGGCCATTGTGCTGGCCTTCGCCCCAAACATGGTTTACTTCGTACCCGGCAAACGTAAACGCCCGTTCCATTGTTTCATTTGCCTTCCACCAATCGCCTGCATAAATGTTCAGGTCGTTGGTTCCATCCTGCAAAAAAATCCTTAGGGGTTTGGGTTCATACTTTCTTATGAGGGTGGGGTAGCGTTCTGCACCACGCAATCCTATGTAGGTGCCAATTGCGCTAAATACCCGGCTGAACTCGCCGGGTCTTTCCCAGGCCGCAGTAAAGGCACACACTGCCCCGCTGCTCGAGCCGCCAATTGCCCGGTCATTACCGTTTTTAGATAACCTCACCGGGCGACCATCGGTGGTGGATTTCGTTTCAACTTCGGGTAATAATTCTTCCAACAAAAACCTTACATAATTATCGCCCAGGCCATCGTACTCAAAACTGCGGTTAAAGCGGTTGAGGGCCGTATTTGCATCGGCTGCCTTTACAACACCGGGTGTTATAAACACGCCAATGGTAACAGGCATTTCATTTGCCTGTATCAGGTTGTCGAAAACCGTTGGAGCCTTCCACTGGATACCATCCTGGTTTACATAAACACAAGCCGGTTGTTTACCATTGTATTGGCTGGGTATGTACACCCAGTAATCGCGGGTTGTGCCCGGAAAAATTTTTGAGCTTGCAAAGGTAAATTTCAGCACTTCACCTTTTGGTATGCCCGCATGTTCAACAGACGCTGAATCGATAGGGTAATTTTCTACTGGAGCCTGCGAAAAAGTAACGAGGTGGCTTAACAAAAACAGGGAAAAGATTAAAGGTTTCATATGGCAAATAAAAAATTATAGGATGATACATTAGCAGGAGTAAGTTATTGGAATAATATGATGGATGAAGCGGTTGTTGTTTTAAGATAAATTATAAGCAACCCAAAATAACCTGTACCAGCCGACCCTAACACTTGTAGCCTTCTTTGTGTTTTATGTAACGACAGGAATGGAGACGGTTTGCTGATCGTATAATTGTGTTCTGTGGCACTGCCGCGGTTGCAGTTACTAACCCCTTCATTTACCCGAAAATGGAACTGCCGTAGGCAAACTAAATACCAATGCTATTATGTAAAAAATCATTTTATCCACCTTTAAAGAAGCTGTTCAAATTTTAGAGAAGGGAATACGTATGACACGGATTAAACGCCGCCCTGACCGGGCGGCGGGCAGGGATCATTAAAGTAAAGTCTGTGTAAATCTTTCATATCCCCCGCATTGGCGGTACATGAAGTGTTCTCTGCGTTATTAGTGATTACTTTTCTTAATGTTCTCTGTGGTAAAAAATTAAACCACAGAGAATACAAAAGTTTGAGACACAAAGTACACGGAGTGAATAAAGAATATCAATATTAAAATCGTTTTTATCCACCTTTTAAGTAAATAGGAACGCTATATCTTCTTTGCTCAGCTTCTTTATAAAACCGGCATCTTCGGTTACCAGTTCGTTGGCTATTTGTTTTTTGCGTTGCTGTAATTCTATTATTTTTTCTTCAATCGTGTTTTTGCAAATCATTCTGTAGGCGAAAATTTTATTCTTCTGACCTATTCTATGTGTACGGTCTATTGCCTGTTGTTCTACTGCAGGATTCCACCAGGGATCAACTAAATAAATATAATCGGCAGCCGTAAGGTTTAGGCCTACACCACCTGCTTTTAGCGAAATAAGAAATACTTTGACATCTGTATTTGTTTGAAATTCATCCACTGCTTTCTTCCTGTTTTTTGCAGTAGTGCTTCCATCAAGGTATACATACGGCACTCCTTGTAGCTCCATACTTTCTTTTATCAATTGAAGCATTTCTGTAAACTGAGAAAATACCAGCAACTTATGCTGGCCGGTGTTCTCCTGAATTTCCCGCATCAGCTCATCTATTTTTACGCTTTTGGTGGTAGTTACTTCATCACTTTTTACAAGCTGTGGGCTATCGCATATCTGTCTTAGCCGCAGCATACCTTCCAATATAAACATACCTGCTTTGGCCATGCCCACCTCTTCAATTTTTTTAATTAATGTGGTGCGATAATAATTTTTATAGTCGTCGTAAACGGCACGTTGTTCTTTGGGCATTTCGCACCAAAGTACCATTTCTGTTTTATCGGGCAGGTCGGGGGCAACCTGTTCTTTGGTGCGGCGTAACATAAAGGGATACACCAGCCGACGCAATTGCGCAGCCTTTTCAGGATCGTTGTATTTATCAATGCCGTTGGCAAATTCTTTATAAAACTCACGGTTGCCCAACAAGCCGGGATTTATAAAATTAAACTGGGCATACAGGTCGTAGGTATTGTTTTGAACGGGCGTACCGCTAAGTATCAGCCTGTTTTTACTTTTTAATAGTTGCACCGCTTTGGTTGTAAGCGCATCAGGATTTTTTATACTCTGGCTTTCGTCTAATATTACATAATGCCAGTTGAACTGCATTAGTTGCTGCAGGTCGTTTCGTATAATGCCGTAGCTGGTAATAATGATGTCGTAATCTTCAAAATGTTCGTTGCTAAACTCCCTGGCGCTGCCATAATAAATGTGATAGGTAAGCGATGGTGCAAATTTTTTCAATTCGGTTTCCCAGTTGTAAATAAGTGAAGTAGGGCAGATAACAAGATGTGTGCTGCCTGCATATTTCTCTTTCAGAAACTGTAGAAAAGCGATGGTCTGTAATGTCTTTCCCAAACCCATGTCATCGGCCAGGCAACCACCCCAGCCTAATTCGTCTAATGTTTGCATCCACTGAAAACCACTATGCTGGTAGGGGCGAAGGGAGGCAGTTATTTGCTTGCTGATGGACACTGTTGTTACAGAATCGATGTTGAGCAGTCGTTGCTTTTTAGTATTGATCTCCTGCAAAACCTGGTCGTCATCTATCTGGCTGTGCAGCTCATCAATAAGCGTGTAGTGTAGTTTGCTCAACCTGATGGAGCCATCCTTTTGCTCATCCCCGATCTTTAAGATCATGCCGTATTGCTTTAGCCATTCTTCGGGCAACACACCTATAGTGCCATCGCCCAGTACCACTATATTTTGTTTGCTGATGATGGCCTTGCGTACTTCTTTCAGCGGCACTACCTGGTCGCCAAAACTTACTTCTATGCTAAGGTCGAACCAGTCAATCCCGCTTCCTGCTTTCATTTCCCACTTTGGTGGGTTCGTGTTGTATTTAAATTTCTTCAGTTCCTGCATACCTCGTACAGGAATATCATTTTCCTGTAATTGGCGTACGGTATTAATAAACCAGTTCTTCTTCATTACCTCATCAAAGGGAAGGTAGAAAAAGTCGTTTTGTTTTTGATTGGTAAACTGGGGATGCAAAAGCCGGAGGTTTTCAAAGAAAAACTTTTCTTTGGTTGTATCTCTTTGCATTACCTGCCACGATCCATCGGGTAATGTTTGTAAAATATCAGCCGGGTTTGTTTCATAATCCACTGTCTTTTCTTCGTACACAAACTGCGCCTGCAACATCAGGTATTGTGTTTTGAATTCGCTTAAAAGTACCTGTGTTTTTGGTTGAGCTTCCACTGTTTTTAATTGCAGAGATGCCGGTAGTTGAACAGTATATTTTTTTTGCAGTGCGGGAATAATATTGGTTAGAACGTTTAGTTTGTTGTTAACCGGCATCTTAATAAAACCATGTTCAAATTGTTTTAAAATCTCCAAATCATCAGGGCCGGGGGGCAGGTGTAAAACATTGTCTATCATAATTATGCCTGCAACATGCCCTGTTATGTTGCCTTCAGTTATAGTAATATCGTTTTTAGCCAAATGCCTTTTTATTGTTATAAACCTATCGTCTTCCTGTATTGAAAAGGCTAACGAAATGGGATGGTGTGAAAGCCGTACCGGCTGTATATTTTTATTACTAAAAGTGCCTTCTTCTAAAATAAATACCTGCTTTTGTTCGCACAGCCACGGCCATAATTTTTTCAATTGTACCAGGTAATGTTTGCGTAATAGCTGAACGCCTTCATCCGTAAGGTTCATCCAGGCATTTGCATAATTGTTTACATAGCCATGCCCTTTTTCTGTTAGGTACTGTTTTATTCTTTCATCTGAAAATGTTGTAATGAGTTCATAAGTTTCATCAGGCAGTTCTTTTAGCAGAGAAAAATTAGCACTGTTATGGAGGGATAATTTTTTATACGTTTTACCGGCAGGTTTTTCGAAAACCTTAATGGTTTCCAATTCAAAGCCAATTTTAAAATGTTGTGACGTGAGGTTGAATAAAAATCCCACCTCAAAATCAATAATTGAATCTTTTGATAATTTTGGCCGTTCTGTAAAGTGGTTTGTATTTGTTTTTGGAGCTAATAAATTTTTGAAACCTGCTATGTTCTTGTCCGCATTTTTTTCCCAAAGCCAGGCTGGCGCTTTCATTTGCAGCTTGCCATAGTAGTCGGTTGTAAATGATATTTGCTTTGCTTCTTCATCTTTCGGAGTGAGGCCGTACACATCCAGCAATTTTTCTTTTTCCAGTTCCCAGTTTTTAAACTGAGTAAAATATTTATTGCCAAATCGGTCATCGAGCCAGTTGAACGCTGCTGTTGTATGCTTGCACATTAACGCGTGGTCACTACAGGTACACCTATATTCAAATTTATCATTGCGGTCGAATTTTATTTCAGGATAAAATATAAGCGCAGTTTTTTCTTTTAATTCGAAGGCCCAAGATGCCTCTGCTTCATTTGCCGCAATCATTTTTACCTTGCTCAACATTTGCCTGCTTCTATCCAAAAAGCCAGCAATTCTAAAGACAATATCAAAAGCATTTTTAGGTTCGCACCGAAAGTTCTTCCAGGGTATTTCTGTGCCCGGTTCGTTAAATAATGACACCACCCTCGCTAAAGTTGGTGCGGACAGGTTTGCTTCCAGCGTTGGTTTTTGCTTCAACACCAATTGTTCTATATCATCTATGTCGTAGTCCGTTTCTTCGTAGAGAATTTCTATTATTGCTGCTACCACATGCTTGCAGCTTGCAGCATTTTCAAAAGCCGGGCAATCGCATTCATCCTTCAACGCATGTTCTGTAAAGCTGATGGTTACATCGTATACATGGTCCCAGCTTGATTCGCTGGGTACTTCTATGTAATATTTATTGGTCTTTTCGTCGTACTCCTCAATATTTACGAGATCGTTTCTATATAAATTAAAGCCTTTTTTTACATCTGCGGGATTGTATTGCTGTAGCCATTCAATCAGGGCTGATTGAAGATTCTTTTTCATTTGTACCATTCACGGGTTTTTTGTGAAAGTAATGAGGGATGCAAACTTATCTGCTTCAATTACAATAAAGTTTTTCACAAGCAATGTGGGAAAGTGGTTTGAATAAAAGGTGAGAACAGCCTGCACCTCCCATCCTTACCGGAACGGGCGGTCAGTTGGGTACACATCTTTAAGTAAAAGCTTTGGCTTCGTAACAGGCTGCAACCGAATCACCTGAAGACCCATTCTAAAGATTAGTTCTTTTTTTTAAATTGCATTTATCTATCATGAATATTTACATGGAGAATATCGAACTCAGTGTCCGCCTGCCTTTCAATCAACTTTTGGAAGCTGTAAAAAAGCTTTCTACTAAGGAAAAGCTCTTACTAAACGATGCTATATGGGGCGAAACAATTGATATACCCAAGGAGCAACAGGAATTGGTACTTAAAAGAAAAAAAACAGCAATCGATAATCCTGCCGAAATGCTGGATTGGGAAGAAGCATAGAAATCTTTAAAGTCCTGATGGCGGGAATGAAAATTAAGATTAGCCGGTGGGCGCTTCAGGATATACAGGAAGCAACGGATTGGTATAATCAGCAAGTTCCTGGATTGGGCAAAAGATTTCAAAACCAGGTGAAAAAGCAAATGGCATCTCTCACTACCACAGCATTACATCATACCGTCCCATACGAGGATGTCAGGTGTAACCGCGTAAAAATATTTCCGTTTAATATTCATTTTACCGTTTCAAAAAACAAATGTTCAGGTTTTTGCAGTCATACATACCAGCCGTAACCCTACAATATGGACCAGTGCGAAAAGAAGGGGAACGCCAGACATTTAATGAAGCATTCTGACTGCTGGTTGTTAGGAGAACAATCCGACAGTTTGGTAAGTCGGGCATTTTATCCTTAAGTACAAAGTGAGCCTGCAGATCATTTATTAAACCTTTGTTGCACCATTAATAAATCGTCACGGCGCAAACGTGTATTAGGTAACAATTGGTGAGAAGATTGAAAACTAAATATGTAAGCCTCAGAACCCTGGTAAGAAGTAGATATTGGAGTACTATTCCTGACAGAAATTTTATCTTATCTTACTCGTAACCCAAAATGCAAATGAAGACCATAAAGATATTTCTCGCATCTTCTTCCGAGCTTAAAGAAGACAGGGAACAGTTCATGTTATTCGTTGGCCAGGAAAATGACCGACTGCGCACAAAAGGGATCTACCTGGAAATAGTACAGTGGGAAAACTTCCTGGATACGATTTCGAGCACCCGGTTACAAGATGAATACAATAATGCAATAAGTGATTGTGATATTGTTCTTTGCCTGTTTTTTACAAAGGTGGGGAAATATACAGGTGAAGAATTTGATACGGCCTACCAGGTTTTTAAAAATAAAGGGAAGCCAAAAATCTGGACTTACTTTAAAAATGCGCAGGTCAATATTGGTTCCATAACCGATGAAATAAATACTTTGTTAGCCTTTAAGAGAAAGATTGGCGACCTCGGCCATTTTTATACCGAGTATACCAATATAGATAACCTGATCAATAAATACAGGTCGCAATTAGACAAATTCCTTCCACAATTTGAAACGGACTCAGTACCTGCTGGAAGTGGAACGAAAGATAATACAGCCCCGCCGGAAGATACGAAGCCAGCAAAAAACAACTTCAATGAAGTACTAACCAAAAGGTTGATAGAAGCGATTAAACCTTACAACAGAAAGGCAAATGATTTTTTAAATACCAATGCGGCATGGGAAACGAATGCAGATTTAATTCCAACCGCAAAGCGGATTATTATTTCAGGTTATGTGGGCGTAATTGGTATTCAGTTGCGTAAGCTGATGTCGATAGGCGAAGAAGATTTTTCGGATAGTAAAAGGAAAAGATATGTCGGGAATTGCGTGTTCGCTGCTAAAAAGGCTTTGCAGCTGATTTGTTATTCACTCCTTTCCAAATTGTGGGATAATCAGCAAAACAATAATCTCACGCTTTCACCGGCGCAAAACAACATTCTCACCAAATTTTTTAAGAATGCAGCGGAAGAAAGCCTTATAGGTTTTGCCGACCTGTTTAAAACACTGGCAGCCATTTTTTCTGATAACAGCCTGGATCAGCCTTTTCCCCAGTTGAAGGACTTTCAACCGAACCTGCAGGCAGAATCTGGTTTCATGAAAGCATGCGCTATCTTAAGTACTGTTGCCAATCTCACGAAAGATTCCTCCCCGACAGAAAATAATTGTCTTGAGGCAGAAGAAAACCTGGCGGTAGTTTTGGAAAACCTGAATTTCCTGGCTGAGTACAAAATGATATCCATAAAAGATATTGATTATAACCAGCAGCGAAACGATAAAGAAGGTCTTTACCTGCACAACTATACTTTATTGGAAGGCGACAGCCAGGCCAACAACAACAACCAGGGAAAAGTAAGAAATGAAACGTCACCGGTCATCTCATATTCGGTGCTTCTTTGCAAAGAAAACATCAGGCAAAACATCAACCTTGTACCTTTTGTTATTGACTATAATGCATTGGGACTAACCGGTGGATCTAAAATCTGTTTTTATTCCTTTTGTAATACGTATGATGATCTCAATTTGAACTATAGTTTTATTGAGGACAACAGTAAAGTCACCATTAAGAAGTCCAGGAATCCCAGGCCCGATGACAAAGACACACAAGCTAATAACAAATGGCTGGCAAATCCGGATAACAGGAAAGACATGAATTTCGACCACGTATTTTACCTGTTCAATGAAGCAAAGAAATCATTGGCAGGATTAGTAGAAGAAACCACCGAAGACAATTTTTAAAAGCATTCTTATAAAACCGGAGAATATGAAAAGATATCCCTTTAAGTTTCTTGACTCATATGACAGGGAAGACCGGGGTATTTTTTTTGGCCGTGAGGAGGAGATCAATGCGCTGTATGAAATGGTATTCCAGTCATCGGTCATACTGGTGTATGGCGCATCAGGCACCGGCAAAACAAGCCTTATTAATTGCGGTTTGGCAGGCAAATTTCAACCGCACGATTGGCTTGACTTAATGATACGGAGGGGCAGTGATATTAATGCATCATTAGAAAAAGCGCTGAATGATGCAGGTGGAAATTCGACATCTCAAATTGATTCGACCTGGCACGATGAATGGTCGGATGAGCCAGACATTGATGCAACTTCATTAAGCCTCGTCGCAAGGTCCATTAAAGCGGTGTATCAAAAATCATTCAGACCGGTGTACCTGATTTTTGACCAGTTTGAAGAATTGTTTATTTTGGGTTCTGCAGCCGAACAGAAAATTTTCATTAAAACAGTTCAGGATATTTTGCTATCGGAGCAGCCGGTAAAGCTCATCTTTTGCATTCGCGAAGAATTTCTAGGCTACTTGTTTGAATTTGAAAAAGCAGTGCCGCAACTGCTTCGTAAGAAGTTACGGATAGAGCCGATGAACCTTGAAAAAGTAAAACAGGTGATCGTTGGCGCAACTGAATATGAAGGCTCAATCATTAGGTTGAAAGCTGGCGAATCTACGCAGATAGCAGAAGGCATTTTTGAAAAGATAAAGGGTAAGGGACAATCTCTCTCTATACAACTACCTTTTCTGCAGGTTTTTTTAGATAAGTTTTATCTCAAAATTTCGGGTGATGAAAGCCGTGAGGCTGAAGTAGAATTTTCTATGCAGCAGCTAAATGGTATGGGCGAAATTGGTGATGTGCTGGTTAATTTTCTGGAAGAGCAGGTTAACAGTATTTCCAAAAAACTCAAAGAAAAATATAATAGCCTATCGCCTGAAAATATATGGAAAATATTATCACCGTTTTCAACCCTGGAAGGTACAAAGCAACCCATCAATAAAAAGGAACTTTACGGCCGTTTGCCGGATTTTAATGCTACTATGATAGATGATGTTGTTGATGCGTTTATTAACAGTCGCATACTGCGTTATAACGAAGCAATGGATATGTTTGAAATAGCCCACGACGCACTTGCCAGGCCCATCGCAGAAAAAAGAAGTGTTGAAGAAACGGCACTGCTTGAAATAAAGCGATTGATAAAAAGCCAGGTGGCGGTTAAAGAAGAGGCAAGAGAATATTT
>JBBQVY010000069.1:0-21322 GCA_038211085.1 Chitinophagales bacterium
GAGGATACCCGTACTTCATCAAAGTTGTTGCAGCACTATAATATTTCAAAGCCAATCTCTCCCTACCATCAACACAACGAACATAAAATTGTACAGCACATTGCCGACCAGTTGGTAGCCGGTAAAACCTTTGCATTAATAACCGATGCAGGCACACCAGGCATTTCTGATCCGGCTTTTTTGCTGGTTCGCGAATGTGCCCGGCTTGACATAAAAGTTGAGTGCCTGCCCGGTGCCACCGCCTTTGTGCCAGCATTGGTCAATAGCGGACTACCTATATCACGTTTTACATTCGAGGGATTTTTACCTCTTAAAAAAGGCCGGCAAACTTTATTGAAACAATTAGTTACTGAAGAAAGAACCATGGTTTTTTATGAAAGCCCTATGCGTCTTGTAAAAACTTTAGAGGAGTTTAAGGAATATTTTGGACCCGACAGGCAATGTAGTGTTAGCCGCGAGTTAACAAAGATGTTTGAAGAAACCAAAAGGGGAACTTTGCACGATGTTTGCTTTTATTTTTCGCAAAAAAATGTAAAAGGAGAAATTGTTATTGTAGTAGAAGGGATGCAAAAAATTAAAAAGAATGTATCTGCCTCTGATGACAATGAAACTGATTACATAAATCGCTAATACTTAACCCTATATTCAAAAACTTAAAGTCATGTTTACTAAAATTATCTCATCCATTATTTTAAGCTGTTTATTGTTAACAGCTAATGCCCAGTTTAGAGAAATACCTTCTGAGGTTACTGATAGTTTTGATGCCAAATTTCCAAAGGCTTTGCATGTCTCATGGAAAGATAAGATTACAGGTTTCCAGGCAGATTTTGAACAAAAAAATCAGAAAGTAAAAGCAACTTTCAACTCGAAAGGAGAGTGGCAGAAAACAGAAAAGCAATTAATGATTTCAAAATTACCGGCCGCAGTTAATGATGGCTTTAATAAGAGTAAATATGCAGCATACACTGTTCGTGAAGCTGTTGAACTTGACGACCATGAGAAAGGCCTCATGTACAAAGTAGTAGTAAAAAAGGGCGACATCACAAAACGCAACTTATACTTTACAGCAGCAGGGCAGTTGGTAAAAGATGATGTAAATTTTTAAATATAATTGAGTAAGCAGTAATGAAAAAACTTTTAGCAGGTATTGTATTGATAGGATGTATGAAGACGGCTTTTGCACAGCCTGACAGGTGGCAACAGCGAATTGTGTACGATATAGATGTTAACCTTGATGTACAAACAAACATTGCAAAGGGCATAGAGAAAATTGAATATTATAACAACTCTCCCGATACGCTTACCCGCTTATATTTCCATGCATATTGGAATGCTTTCCAACCAAACAGCATCATGGATTCGCGTAGCCGCGAATTAGGTAAAACTGTACTTGGAAAAAATAAACAGGGACAGGATGTGCCGGACTGGGATCCAAGGGTTAAAGACCGCATACTCAACCTTAAACCAAATGAAATTGGCTACCAAAAAGTGGCTTATGTTTCGGTTAATGGAAAGCGCCAGCAGGTAAAAGAGGAAGAAACCATCCTGGTAATAGTGCTGGATAAGCCTATACTTCCGTTGTCAAAAACTTTAATGGAAGTAAGCTTTGAAGCACAGGTACCCCTGCAGGTAAGGCGTAGTGGAAGGGATAATGCAGAAGGTATCCGGTACAGTATGAGCCAATGGTATCCAAAGCTTGCTGAATATGATTATGAAGGCTGGCATCCCAATCCCTATGTAGCACGGGAGTTTTATGGTGTTTGGGGCGATTACAATGTAAACATCACCCTTGATAAAAATTATATGGTTGCCGGTACCGGCACATTGCAAAATCCCAACCAAATAGGTTTCGGTTATTCAACCCCGCAGCTTAAAGTAATGAAGACTACAGGTAACACACTAACCTGGAAATTTGCCGCAAGTAAAGTGCACGATTTTGTATGGGCTGCCGATCCATATTACACCATGATTAAAAAGGAAATACCGGGTGGGCCTACAGTTTACGTAGTTCACAAAAACGTAGACAGCCTGGAAGCTAACTGGCAAAAACTTGCCGATACAGTTGCGCTTGCTTATCCCTTAATGGCTAAAACTTTTGGAGCTTATCCCTATAAAAATTATTCGTTTATACAGGCAGGCGATGGTGGCATGGAATACCCCATGGCTACATTAATTAAAAACGCTGGTATTGGTACAGCCATACACGAATGGATGCATAGCTGGTTCCAGGGAATGATGGGAACAAATGAATTTTTATACCCCTGGATGGATGAAGGTTTTACAACCTATGCCAGTGAACGGATTTTAAGTGTGTTGCGTAACAAACAAACTTTTGAACAGGATGGTAGTTACAACTCTTACAATCGTTTGGTGCAGAGCGGACTTGAAGAGCCGATGATTACCCCCTCGGATTTCTTTAGTACCAATTATGCATACAGCAATGCAGCTTATTCAAAAGGTGCCGTGTTTTTAGCACAGTTAGGATATATAACAGGCGCTTCGGTTAGAGATAGCATATTGCTTGAATATTATAACACCTGGCGGTTTAAGCATCCCAACCCTAATGATTTTGTGAGGGTGGCCCAAAAAGTGAGCGGTATGCAACTTGACTGGTACAAACAATTTTGGGTATACACTACAAAAACTATTAATTATTCCATTGATAGTTTATGGTCAGAAGGTAGCAAAACCAATATTCGCATTAAACGACTGGGCGACATGCCCATGCCTGTTGATGTGGAACTTACTTATAAGGATGGTAGTAAAGAATTACATTACCTGCCTTTAAACCTAATGTTTGGAGCGAAGCAACAGGAAGACACTAAAATTTCTCAAATACAGCATGAACCATGGTTATGGACAAGAACTACCTATGTGTTTAGTACTGATAAAAAAATAACCGATATAATTGAAGTTAACATCGATCCTTCCAAACGACTGGCGGATGTAGATAGGAGAAATAACACTTTGAAATTAAACTGGTAACTAAGTAGTCCCTAAAGGGACTTTTTATAAAGACTTGTTTTAAAGAAAAGCTAACGGATATTACCCTGAAAAAAGATGATCCAGGAAAGGTCTGCTTATAAGGATTGATAATTAAGCTTGAGTGAAATATCCACAAAATAAATAAACCGGGATAAAAAGTACATTCTGGTACTTCTTATCCCGGTTTATTTTATTAAATATCCGTACTGCTGGTCTTTGTAACAGTAACCTGGTCAGTACGGCCGGTTGTTGATGATGAAGACCCGCCACCTCTTAACAAGGCTACAAGTATTAAAATTAAAACTGCACCACCTACAACCCAAACCCAAGGTTCGGCATACCATGTATTTGATGTGGTTGTGGTTGTTTTGGTAATTTTTGAGTTGGTTTCTTCCTGCGCAATGGCAACCGCCTGCATGAAAGTAAAGACTAAGAAAGCAAGGCTTGTCTTAAAAGAAATCTTTGCTGTTGAAGGATTCATTTTTGTTGTTTTATTGTTTAATAATAAAGGGATTTACCCCATATTGAACACTATTCAACAACTACGCCATAGCCCCTGGTTAATATTTATAAATTTTCCCCTCCCCGTTTAACTGGAAAGTAGCATTGATCTCGTTCAAATAACCGGGTTACCAGTCACATAGAATTTCTACCGTTCATTGCAAAGCATTATACTATGTTATGCATAGTAGTTAGTTTTGACATGTATTATTCAAATAACAAATAACAAAAAACAAAAAAATGAAAAAGATAATTTTTAGCACACTGATTGCCGTTACCATTTTTACTTCAGGTTTTGCAGCCGAAACTGACAAAAGAATTTTGAATGCCGAAAGCAGTTTAAAAATGGAATTTAAAAATGCCAGCAAGGTAGAATGGTCTAACAAACATGGTATGATGAAGGCCACCTTTTTAGACAATGGAAACCAAACAGAGGCTTACTTTGAAACAGACGGAAAGATTATAGCAACTTGTAAAATGATTAGTCCAGATGCGGTTCCAACAAATGCAAAAATTAAACTGGCCAAAAAATTTGCCGGTTACATAATTACCGAGGCGATCAATTATCAGGATGCCGATGGTGAGGCGTATTTCGTTTCCGCTGAAAATGACACTCAAAAAGTGATTATTAAGAGCAAAGATGGCGTAGCAAGTATTTTTAAAAAGAGCTTAAAGAAATAATTATTTTTTGAGGGCAAGTTGGGGTTCCTTTCGATAAGAGAGGGACCTTTTTTATTTCTTATTTTTCAGCTTTTAAGACTGATAGTTTTTGGCGCTGGGCCAATGCCAGGCCAGCAATTACCAGTGCGGTACCAACAAACGTATGCCAGGTTATAGGTTCGCCCAATAAAATATACGAGTAAGCAAACCCAAATAAGGGGCAGAGAAAAATCCAGAGCGAAGCTTTAACGGCATCGATTTTTACCAGGTAAAACCATAGTTGTAAGGCAATAATAGATACCGGGATGATTAGCCAGAAAACCGATAGCCAAAATGTGTGGTTGAGATGTGTGTGGGTGAAATCTGAAGTAAAGACCATGAAAGGCAACAGTACACATCCGCCCAATAAAACCTGCCACCCGTTTATAACTATGTTAGGCAATGTCCATGTAATACCAGCATAGTAAACGGTAGCAGCAGATACTGATATCATTCCTACCAATAAGATTAATAATCCATGTATAGTTGCATAACTAGTCATCAAAAGTGGGTAACAGGCAAGGGCAACGCCGAACAAACCCAATATAACCCCGGTAATTTCGTAGGCCTTTAATTTTCTTTTCAGCCAAAATGCAGAAAGCAACATTATAAAAAGAGGATTGGTGGCCGTAGAAAGACTACCGATACCAGCCGAAATATGCTTGATTGCCAAAACAAATGCACCAAGGTATAGGCTGGTATTTAAGATTGAAAATATAAATAGTTGTTTCCATTCCTTACCTCTTGGTAGCCGGTTACCTGCAGGTGCCAGAACATACGCATACACAAGCATCATTGTACCGGCTATAAAAAATCTTATGGTAGCCAATACTAATGGATCGGCAACGGCAACGCCGTATTTTGTTGCTACAGAAGCCGAGGCCCACAATGCTGCAAATAAAACCCCAGGTAAAAGTTGACGCATGAAATAGCCGCTGAATGATGAATGCCGGCAAAACTATAGCTTTCAATATTCCACCGCTAAAATTCCATTTTTTATTAAGAAACTTCTTGCTTGCTCTGGCTTATGAGTGTTTGCAGTAACCGCAAAGGCACTATAACATATTCAGGCCTGTGATTAAGTTCATAATCCAGGCTGTACAATGCTTTCTCAATCAGGAAGGTTTGCAACAGTATTTCAAAATCATTTGCATCTGCTGGTATAAACGAAGAGTCTTTTGCCGTATGCATGTAGGCATTTAAAAAGTAACCCGACACATTGTGTATCCACAAGTCTATAAATGGCTCATGCTTGGCTATATCTTCCGGTCTTAATTTCTTGTCTAAAACCAAACCCTCGTAAGCTGCATAGTAAAACGAACGGACCATGCCAGCCACATCGCGAAGCGCTGATCTTTTAATTCTTCTATCGCTATAACTGCGTGTTGGGTCACCACCAAAATCCAGGATGGCAATATCCTTACCTGTAAACAATACCCTGCGTAGCTGGTAATTGCCATGAATGCGAATACGGCTAACATCCATTTTTTTAGAATAGATCTGTTTTAGAATTTTTAATATTTCATCTCTTTTACCCAGTACCGCGCTGGCATCTTGTATTAAATGTGCAGGCAGTGTATCAAGCTTTTTCAATAGGTTTTGAAAGGAGGCTCTTACTAATGATAGCAGGCCGCTGTAAAGCGATCGTTGGTAATGCAGCGAAAAATCTTCAGGATTTAAATCGAACTTGTCTGATTCTACAGCAAGCGCAACATGCATTTCGCCGGTACGGCTGCCCAGCAACTGTGCACCATCGGCTAAATTAAATCCTATAAATCCTTTTAAATCATCTGGCAGGGTATCAAACATTATAGGTTGTGTAAGCCTGGTAGTAATGGGTGTAGACGTGGTTATTTGTCTCGCTACAATGTGTTCGTGAAATTCAAGAAGTCTTTCAAACATATAAGTCCGGCCATTACCATGATATTCAACTATGGGTTGCAACATGCCCAGCACCATTACGTTTTGCCGGTCCGTTTGCCATTCTATAGTACCCAACAGTTCGGGAACATTTACAAAATTTGCTTGTTTGGTCAGGTAACTAGTCAATTCCACATCAGCATTTAAAGACCGTTCTACATGCCGGTACATCTTTAAAAAATATTGGTTATTTATACCTATCGATGTATTGAAATCCTCCACTGGCAATACTTTCGATTTTAAATCTGTAGTGACCATTTCCTGGGCAGGCATGTCAGCCTCAACACAGTAAACCAGCGATTTGTTTCCCTGGTCAATACGGTTTTTTTGTACCAGGTTGGTAAATAACAACTGGTGATATGCAGGCAGGTAAAATGCATCTGCCATTAATAGTTCCTCTTCACCCATATTAACGCGGCAAATAATAGCGGCTGGCTCAGGTGGTTCGGTGCCAGTTACAACTGTAACAAGGCTCACGGGCAACTGGTAAGTTTCAGGTAAGCCACTTTCATAATTTACTTCAAGCAGCAGCAACAATGTATCATAAGGAGCCATGTTGATTTTAAAGAAATCTTTCACCTGGATGTTATAAATATCACGTCCCAAAGCAGTAAACCACTTGGTGCCAGACAAATAATTCGCAGCTACTTCGTTTACAAATTGTTCTCTTTTTTCTTCTTTCAAAAGATCATACAAATGGTCTAACCTAATAACCGGCAAGGTCGAATGATCTATTACCTCGGAACTTGCATTTTTCAACTCAAACCAATAACAATCGTATGGCCCGGGAGTAAAAAAATAAGGTGTGTCCTTTATAATCGGGAACTTGTTTTTGCTGAAAATATCAACAGGAGTATATCCTTTAAAAGCAGACAAGTCCAATTCGGCTGGTTGTGCATACCTCGACAAATTTACCAGCACAAGTATGGACTGGTCTTGCCAGGTACGGGTAAATACCAGCACTTTTGGATTCGATATATTTAAAAAAATGAGGTCGCCCCGGCTAAAGGCTTTGTATTTTTTACGAACATTGATGAGGTGTTTCATAAACCACAGTAGCGACGAAGGATTCCTGTTTAATTCATCAACATTCAACGATTCAAAGTTGTAGGCAGCATCCAGTATTAAAGGCAGGTAAAGCTTTTGAGGGTTGGCAAGTGAGAAACCACCATTGCGGTCGCTCGACCATTGCATAGGCGTTCTTACGCCATCACGGTCGCCCAGGTAAACATTATCGCCCATACCAATTTCATCTCCGTAATAAATAACCGGTGTACCGGCAAGCGAAAACAACAGTACATTCATCAGCTCAATCTTCTTTCGGTTGTTTTCCATTAACGGTGCAAGCCTGTGCCGTATACCCAAATTAATTTTTGCCTTAGGGTCTTTTGCATACGCCTTATACATGTAGTCCCGTTCTTCATCGGTAACCATTTCAAGCGTAAGTTCATCGTGGTTACGTAGAAATATGGCCCATTGGCAGGTTTCAGGTATTGCAGGTGTCTGATCAAAAATGTCTGTAAGGGGGTAGCGGTCCTCCATTTGTAACGACATAAACATCCGCGGCATTACGGGGAAGTGATAGTTCATCTGGCATTCATCGCCATCGCCAAAATAGCTGGCCGAATCTTCGGGCCACATGTTTGCCTCTGCTAATAACACAGTGCCGGGAAAATTTTGATCAACATGTGCACGAAGCTTTTTTAGGTAAACATGCGTTTCAGGTAAATTTTCACTGTTGGTATTTTCTCTCTCGTAGAGGTACGGAACGGCATCCAGCCTAAACCCGTCTACACCCATAGCGCACCAGTAATCTATAATCTTAAATACCTCTTCCTGCACCAGTGGATTATCATAATTAAGATCGGGCTGGTGATGAAAAAAGCGGTGCCAGAAGTACTGCCCGGCTACGGCATCCCACGTCCAGTTACTTGCTTCAAAATCCTGGAAAATGATGCGCACATCTTTATACTGCTCCGGGTTATCCGTCCAAACATAATAGTTGCGTTCGGGTGAATCTTTCGGTGCCCTGCGTGCCCTCTGAAACCAGGGGTGCTGGTCTGATGTATGGTTAATTACCAGTTCGGTAATCACTTTTAAATTACGCTGGTGGGCTTCATTTAAAAATGTTTTAAACTGTTCAATGTTGCCGTAGGCTGGATTGATGCTGTAATAATCGGCTATATCGTAACCATCATCCCTTAGAGGACTGGGGTAGAAAGGCAGCACCCAAATGGCTGTAACCCCTAGATCCTGCAAGTAATCCAATTGTTGAATCAATCCTTCAAAATCACCTATGCCGTCACCATTTCCATCTTTAAATGCCTTTATATGCAGCTCGTAAATAATGGCATCTTTATACCAATGCAGCTTGTCGTCTATTAAAGTTTTATTTGAATCAATCATTTCAGCAAATTTATTATTTCAGGCAGAATGGAGTTGTATTGGCTGTAAGTATAAAAAAATGATGCCCCTCCTTTTTAAATAGAGGCCTTGTGGTATGTTTAAGTTAGAGTACGAGCGATTTTTTTTTATAGCTACATTCTTGAAGCCTGCCCCATCATACTTGCCTATCGTGTGGATACATCTAACTAATGTCAAAAAAAAAATAACCACAGAGTACACAAAGAAAGAAGCAAAGAGAAAAGCCAGAGTTACATCTTTTTGTCCTCTGTGAAAGCCTCTTGTTCTTGTCTGAGGTTAATATCGTTTTTTGCAAAAAATTAGTTAGAGATGGAAATAAAGAAAATGTGTACACACGATAGGTCATACTTGCGGGGATGCAATTACTTTAACAGCAGCGCCATGTTTGGCGTCAATAATTTCACTGCGTTATTTGTAATTAGAGACAGGAACTATTGGTCTTACTTCCTGACAATTTTAAATATATGCACAGGTGGGTCGAACGATTGATTGCGTTCGGGCTGGTTGTATATTTTTTGCAGTACATCATCTCCTTTAACTACTTTACCAAAAGCAGCGTAACCTAGTCCATCCTCGTTGTTCCCTCCCCCAAAATCAAATCCCGGCTGATCGCCCACGCAAATAAAAAACTCTGTTGTTGCTGTGCCAGGTTCCAGCCTTGCCATTGAAATAACACCATTGGTGTGTTTTATGCCCGTTTGTTTGGTGGTTTCGTGCGGAATGCCCGGCAGCGTTGTCGCTTTTTTGTAATTGGTTTTCCATAGTCCGCCCTGTATCAATTCTGCTTTCCACGAATCTATGACCTGGTTTTCCTGGTTCATAACCCTGTAAAACGATGAGCGATCATAAAATCCGGAATCTACATAAGACAAAAACGCACCAACCGTTTTAGGTGCTTTGGTTACATTTAACTCTAACTCTATATCCCCAAACTGCGTTTGAATTTCTACATGCGGATTGCCGCTTTTGGGCGTATTACAAGCAGCCATGCAAGCAAATACAAGTAAAGAAATGGCAAAAAATGAACGCAGCTTTTTAAACATACTTAAAATGAAGCAGTAAAAATATGAGATAAACGGATTGCTAACATATGAGGAGCAAGCAATATAAGAAAAGCTGTAAGTAAGGAAGATGCGTTACCAATGCAACAAAGATTTTGTTTACAAACCCTCTGTATTAAATGCCACGAATGCACGAAGGTTTGGTACTTATTAAATTGTAAGCTGCAACCCTATTGGACATACCCTAATAATTTACGAGTTATATTTGAACCGTGGGACACAGACTAAAATACATATTACTTTTACTGACAAGTTTTTGTTACTTCTCTACAGTTTTTGAGTGGGACAGCGAAGAGTACAAACAGAATTACGAAAAAGAAAATCATTGCTATGTTTCCAGCATTAAATCAACAGACTATTACGAATTTCACTTTGACACACCAACCGACGTACCAACAACTTTCATAGACTTTGCTTATGGTTGCGACATTGCAACAAAATCGGTTCAACCATTTTTCGGTACAGACCCCAATCCACCTGACAAAATTTTCCTTCGGCATCGGGCTTTATTGATTTAGAATTTTGACTTATCACATTTTGCAATCAACCTTAGAAACAGGTTGAACAGTTTTGCATTTTACAAAGTCAGAATTTAAAAATCAATAATGAAAAATACTCTCATCATTATAAGCTTGTTTATTACAGGCACCACTTTCGCACAAAACACAGTAAAATTTATTGTAAGCAGCGAAAAAACAAAAGAAAATTTAGCAGGTGCTTCTGCATTTATCAAACTATTAAACATAGGCGAAACTGCCAACGACAAAGGCGAAATCGTTTTTGCTAATATTCCCAATGGCCAATCTGAATTTGAATTCAGCTATTCGGGGTACGACACAAAAATAAAAACGCTAAAATTTCCGTTGGTTAATCCCAACGAAATTATTGACATAGAACTTGAACCCAAGAGCAACGAGTTAGACCAGGTAATTGTTACTTCCACCACCAGAAGCAGCAGGACTATTAAAAATATTCCTACACGAATTGAAGTAATTGTAGGCGATGAGTTAGACGAAAAAGGAACGATGAAACCAGGCGATATAAAAATGTTGCTGAATGAAAGTACGGGTATCGCAACCCAACAAACATCAGCAGTTAGCGGCACTGCAAACATTCGCATACAAGGACTTGACGGACGATACACACAAATTTTAAAAGACGGAATGCCTTTGTACAGCGGTTTTAGTGGTGGGCTTTCGATTATGCAAATTGCCCCGCTTGACCTAAAGCAAGTTGAGTTTATTAAAGGTTCTGCATCTACTTTATATGGTGGGGGAGCTATTGCAGGGCTTGTAAATTTAATTTCAAAAACACCGAAAGAAAAAAGAGAACTTACTGTTTTGTTGAACGGCACAACTGCAAAAGGCTTTGACGCAAGTACATTCTATTCTCAAAAGTTTAAGAAAGTTGGAACAACTGTTTTTGCATCTTACAATTATAACGGGGCTTACGACCCGGCAAATATTGGGCTTACTGCAATTCCTAAAACAAATCGTTTTACTATTAACCCCAAACTATTTTTCTACCCAAACGATAAAACAACGGGATATTTTGGCGTAAATATCACTAACGAAAACCGCTTTGGTGGCGACTTGAAAGTATTGAAAGGCAAAGCAGATAATACACATCAATTTTTTGAAAAAAATATTTCGTTGCGTACTTCTACACAGCTAAACCTTGAGCATAAAGTAACAGATAAAAGCAAAATCCAATTTAAAAATTCGGTTGGCTTCTTTGATAGAAAATTGACCCAACCAATAATTAATTTCAACGGATGGCAAGTTTCATCATTTACAGAAATCAATTATTCAAATACAAAAGAAAAAAATGAATGGGTTACAGGCGTAAACTTATGGACAGACAATTTTAAGACTATCAACAATTCCAACCTGCCTGCCGGACAGGCAGGTTTCAAATATAACCTTACAACTGTTGGAGTATTTGCACAAAATATTTTTAAAGCCAGCGAATGGCTTA
Organism: Chitinophagales bacterium; assembly: GCA_038211085.1. Taxonomy (GTDB): domain Bacteria; phylum Bacteroidota; class Bacteroidia; order Chitinophagales; family Chitinophagaceae; genus Segetibacter. The sequence continues at coordinate 11,568 of JBBQVY010000069.1, forward strand.
CGTTGGAAAGTGGTTTGCGTTTAGATTACAGCTCGCCAACTACCAACGATAATTTAAAGTTGTACATCTTACCAAGAGTAAATGCCTTGTTCAAAATCAACGAACATTTTACAAGTCGCATTGGTGGGGGTTTGGGCTACAAAATGCCATCGCCATTTAGCGAAGAAGCCGAAGCAAAAGGCTATCAAAATATTCATCCAATAGATTTTAAAAATACAGTAGCTGAAAAAAGTTACGGACTAAATGGCGACATTAATTTTAAAACAAATTTTGACGAAGTTTCATTAAGCATCAATCAATTATTTTTCTATACTTATCTCAACAAACCTTTGATACTGCAAGGCAACAGCTTTGTAAATGCTAACGGAAATATTGACACCAAAGGAGCAGAAACAAATATTAAAATTGGCATTGAAGATTTTAAGTTGTTCGTTGGCTACACTTTTACAGACACCAAACAACATTTTAACAGCATCAATAATTGGCAACCACTGACCGCAAAACACCGACTAAATTCAGTATTGACTTACGAAAAAGAAAATAATTTTCGTACAGGACTTGAAGGACTTTATGTAAGCGAACAAAGGCATTCAGATGGAACGACAGGACAAGGTTATGTAATGTTCGGTTTGCTATTTGAAAAAATGTGGAACCATTTTAATGTTTACATTAATGCTGAAAACTTTACTGACCGCAGACAAACAAGGTGGGACTCAATTTATACAGGTACAATTACTAACCCAACCTTCCGTGACATTTATGCACCGACAGATGGTATTGTAATAAATGCAGGGATTAAAATAAAACTGTAATCGCAGGCAACTTTTAGGTGGACAGAGAAGGGTATGCAGCACACATGGGCTTTGGCGTTAAAGGGTCGGTACATTGTTATCTTCGGCATTTTACCGTTTTTCAAATATCCTAACAATGCCAAGCACTGCTCAATGTAAATAGCCACGAATGCACCAATGTATACTTATAGAATATACTTCGAATTACAAATTCCTAACAATGCCAATCGACTTTTCACTCAAATATCTTAGTACAAACAAAGTCAATTTTATTCGTGCATTCGGGGCAACTAAACAGAAAAATTTAAATGCTTATTTCGTTTTATCCTTTAATAACCAACCTATTTTTACTCCATAGGTAGTTGAAATACCCGGGCTGGTACCAAGGCGTGCATTTGCATAGTTGTATGCACTTCCATTATCATTATAATACCCATTATAAACATTGTCGCCTTTTTTATTATCAAATCCATATCCCAGGCCCCAATAAAAGTCTAATAAAAATTTGTCGCCAAATACCCATTGCTTACCTAACTCAACCTGCAATGCACCAAATGTTATATTTTTTCTCTCAGCAACGGTTTGGTTATTGCCTTTATATACTATCCTGTTTTCACTGTAATTGCCTGCATAAAATACCGGCTTGGCATAGGCTCCCTGCATAATGTGTGTAAACCTGCTTTTGCCAAAAAGAAAATCAGGAAGCTTATTAAATTTATAGCCTGCAGCACCAAACACACCAAACTGGTTTCGTTTGGTTATAACCAGGTTGTTGTTATAGTATTCAATTCGTTGATTTTTGCCGGCACCAATAATGCCTAGTGTTACCTCGTAGCTTTTGCCTACGCCTGTACTTTTTTCATAAGTTACCTGGGTGTAACCTAACAATGGCCCAAAAAAATCTATTTTAATGGCTTTGCTAAGTTGGCCAATATATTGTTCAGGATCTTTAATATCCGTAGTAAACTTTTCTATGCGGCCATCTTCATACTGTACTTTTATTATCCGGTCTTTTTCCAACACATAAATCGGGCTTTCTGGTTGGCCGAACATTTTATACTTAATATCAGACGTGCCTATTTCAACTATTTTGGCCTTTACGGTCTGGCCATTTTTTCTAAAGATTTTATCCTGCGCTTTAGTAGTCAAAAAAGCAAGAGTACAAAGAATGAAGAGTAATGAATTTTTCATCGGAAGTGTTTCCATTATAGACCGCCAGAGTTAAGTTTCGCTGCATACTGGCAGTATTAAATAATGTTTACTTCACGTTCTAATAAAATACCAAATTTTGTTTCAACGCTGTGCATTATTTCGGTTGACAAAGCATAAATATCTATGCCCGATGCATTGCCATAGTTTACCAATACCAATGCCTGTTTTTCGTGGCAACCGGCGTCACCTCTCCTAAATCCTTTCCACCCACATTCTTCTATTAGCCAACCGGCGGCAATTTTTACAGTGTCGTCTTTCGCGGGGTATCCCGGTAATGTTGGGTATGTAGCTTTCAGGTTTTCGAAACGACTGGCAGTTATGGCAGGGTTCTTAAAAAAGCTTCCTGCATTACCAATAACTTCAGGATCGGGCAATTTGCTACGCCTGATTTTTATAACCGCATCTGCTATGGTGCGGATGCTTAATTCGGTTACAGCCATTGAATCTAATTCCTGCTGGATAGCTCCATAGTTTGTTTGGTAAACGGGTTGTTTCAATAATTTAAAAGTGACACTTGTAATTACAAACTGACCTTTGTATTTGGTTTTAAATACGCTGTCGCGATAATCAAATTTGCAATCAGCAGCAGTAAAGTTTACCAGCTTTTGATCCTGTAAATGCCAGGCTTCCAATTCGTTAAACACATCTTTTATTTCAACGCCATAGGCACCAATATTTTGAATAGGACTTGCACCTACATTTCCCGGTATCAGGCTCAAATTTTCAACACCTGCATAGTTATTATTAAGGCAGAATAATACAAACTGATGCCAGTTTTCGCCAGCGGCACAACGGACATAGTAATGGGAAACATCTTCTTTAACCAGCTCAATTCCTTTCAAATCATTCTTTAAAACGAGGCCTCTAAAATCTTGTGTGAACAACACATTGCTACCCCCGCCCAGAACCAATTGTGGCAAATGATTTTTTTCTTCGCAAAAGGTCGTAAGTTCAGCAAGTTCTTCCAGCGAAGCGAATGATGAAAAAAAAGCGGTACTTACATCAATACCAAAAGTGTTGTAAGACCTGAGTGAGAAGTTTTGCTGAATTTGCATGTTGCGTATTGAAAGGCAAAATAACAATTTATGAATGAACAAACGGCGGTTGTATTAGGAGCTTCAGGTATGGTAGGGAAGTGTGTAGTAGAACAATTGATACACGACAATAGCTTTTCATTAGTAAGGTTGCTGGTAAGAAAATCCATACCGAAACCACATGAAAAAGTGCAGGTAGTGGTAACCAATTTTTCGAACCCAACCCAGTTTAGAATGGATCTGGGTAAAGGTGATTGTATATTTTGTTGTGTAGGTACCACACTAAAAAAAGTTGGGGGTAACAAAGAACTGTATAGAAGTATAGACTTTGATATTGCGGTGGATGCTGCCAGGTTTGGCAAAGATGCGGGTTTTAAAAAGTACCTCCTGGTGTCTTCTGTTGGTGCAAGGGAAACATCGAAAAATTTTTACACCAGGTTGAAAGGTGAAATTGAAGAGGCTGTAAAAGAAACAGGCTTTTCATCTACTTATATTTTTAGGCCCTCTTTTTTAATGGGTAGCAGAAAGGAATTCAGGCTGATTGAAATTGCTGCTAAAGCAGTAATGAAAATTGCTTCATTTTTAATGGTGGCTGATCTTAAAAAATACAAAGGCATTGCTGCCGCTGATGTTGCCAAAGCAATGGTGCATGCGGCTTCATCTTCGGAGCAGGGCACGTTTGTATATGAATACACAGACATCCTTAAACTGGCCCATAGTAAATAAAAACAGGAAAATTTTTTAGCATGTAAAACTGCCGGGTATGCTATACATTATCAACATCTGGTATAATGCCTACCATCCTGTATAATTTGTTGGATTGAATGCTGGCAGTAAAGTACAGGATGTCTTTTTTACAACGGGCTATCATGGGGCCATCTTTCGGCAGCTTCAATAAAATTTCCATGATATATTGGTTACGAACACGACCTACAACCGGCTCAGCAGGCCCGGTTATATAAGCAGCATACCTGGCCGAAAGAAATTTTTCCATCAGGTTGGCAGCTTCTTCAGCAAGGTGTTTTTCCTTATTTTTAAAGGTTAGTTGTATGAGTCGTGAAAAAGGTGGATAGAAAAAGGCTTTTCTATTTTCAATTTCAAAAGCATACAGGTTTTCGTAACTGTGCTGTTGCACAAATTGTAACACCGGGTGCAGGGTATTACTTACCTGTATTAAAACTTTACCCCTTTCATCCCTACGGCCGGCACGTCCACTTACCTGTTCCATTAACTGGTACGATCGCTCGTTCACCCTAAAGTCGGTAAAGTTTAAAATGCCGTCTGCATCCACTATGCCTACAAGGTCAACATGCTCAAAGTCCAGGCCTTTAACTACCATTTGTGTACCTGCTAAAATATCAATACGCTTTTGTTCAAAAAGCTTTATAAGCGCATCATGATCGTGTTTTCCTTTAACACTGTCATAATCCATACGTGCCACTTTTGCATTGGGAAAGGCCTCGGTTATGGCTTCTTCAATGCGCTCTGTTCCAAAATTTCGCTGGGTAAAATTATGGCTGCCACATGCTGCGCAGGTAAGTACAACAGGGTAGGAGGTGCCACAATAATGGCATTGTAATTTGTTTTTTGCCTTGTGGTAAGTAAGGGTTACATCACATTGTTCGCACTGAGGTATCCACCCGCATACAGCACAAATTTGGTAGGGTGAATATCCACGCCGGTTTTGAAAAAGAATGACCTGCTTTTCCCTTGCCAGGGAATCGGTTATAGCTTCCTGCAATTGAGGAGAGATAATAACTTTGGATTTGTCTTTAGTGATGATACGTTTTACATCAACCAGTTCGATCAACGGCATTTGAACATTACCGTAACGTTCGGTTAGATTAACCAATCCATACTTGCCCTGCATAGCATTGTAATAACTCTCCAGGGATGGTGTGGCGCTGCCTAACAACACCTTTGCATTGCAAATGCCTGCATAATATATGGCTGCATCCCGTGCATGGTAACGTGGGGCAGGTTCCTGCTGTTTATACGAAGGATCATGTTCTTCATCGGCAATAATCAACCCCAGGTCTTTAAATGGCAAGAACAATGAAGAACGTGCACCCAAAATAACTTTCGTCTCCCCGCTTTTTATTTTATTCCAGATCTCTACTCTTTCGTTAGCATTAAATTTTGAATGGTAAATGGCAATGTATCCTCCAAAATGCTTTTGCAGCCTGCGAACAATTTGAGCAGTTAATGCTATCTCGGGCAACATGTATAACACCTGCCTGCCATTTTTTATGAGTTGCTCAATAAGCTTTATATAGATCTGTGTTTTACCACTTGCTGTAACACCTTTAAGCAAACAAACTGCCTTGTCAGTAAATACCTGTAACACATCATCTGCCGCTAATAGCTGAGCCTGCGATAACTCAAAATCTATCATCACATCTTTGGGCATTGATGGCAAACGATCTACTGATCGCTTTTCTAAACGCACGATGTTTTTATCGGCCAGTCCTTTTAGTTGAGCGCTGGTAGCACCTGATTTTTTTAAGAGTGCTACCTGGGTAACTATGCCTTCTGTTTTAACCAAATGCAGGTAAGCCAGCAATAGCTCCAATTGCTTGGGTGCCTTATTTTTCGACCATTCGTTTAGTAGCCTGGCAAGGTTTTCTTCGTTGTGATATTCAGGTGCAAGAGAAACATAAACCTCCATCTTCGACTTATACTTTTGGTTGAGTGCTTCCCAAACCATGCACACTTTTTTCTCAACCAATTTTTTAATTACTGGGTATACATGTGTTGCATCAAGTACTTGTTGTACTTCGCTCAACTTAAGTTCTTTTTTAAGAAGCAAGGCCTCTGCTACCAGGTATTCTTCATCGCCCAGGTCTGTAAAATCATCGCCATATTCTTCATTAAAAGTCAATATGCTTTCGCTGGATAATTTTAAGTGGGAGGGGAGTGCAGCCTGCATTACTTCTCCTTCGCTGCACATATAATATTCGGCCATCCATGCCCAAAGCGATAGCTGTGTTTCAAAAACCATGGGGTCAGCATCCAATACATTTATTATTGGTTTGGGGGAGAAGCCCTGTGGTTTGTTATGATGTAATGTTTTTATTATGCCTGAGTATCTTTTGTTCTTTAATTCAACTTCAACTCTTGAACCCCTGTGAAGATTTAACCTAAACTCCTGCGGTACAAACCAGGTATAATTAATTGGCAAAGCCAGTGGAATGATCACCTCAGCAAACATGTCTGCAATACCGGGCGTAAAGTCCAGCAGTCCTTCATTTATCGATGTATTTGGTGATATGTTGTTGCCGGTTTCGTTACTCATTTGTATAATAAAACTGTTGAAACTAAAGTCAATTAGTTACTTCCTTCTCTTGATAAGTTCGGTACTTTCTTAAAGCGGTGTCCATGTTATTGTAAACGGTTTGCTTTAGTTGGGCAACGTCCTTAAAGTCTAAACCATCCACCGGAACCTCCTGCAAATAGACAACGCGGTTTGGACCGGGGGACATAGTGAAGATGGAACTAAAATGTAGCCGGTCAACACTATCTATAAACAAGAGGGGTTTAATGGGTGTTTGCGTTTCTATCGCAATTTTAAAAGCACCATCGTAAAAATCTCTTAACGGTTTGCCTGTGGTATTAAAAGTCCCTTCAGGAAAAATAAGTATTGAAATGTGTTTTGCAAGCACTTCTTTGAGATGCCTGACGCTTTGAGACCTCTTTTCCGAATCCCTTCTGTCAACCAAAATAACAGCACACTTATAAATGTAGCCGAATATAGGATAGTGTACCATTTCGTATTTACCCAGTACCCTAACAGGTTGGTCAATATTCATAACTACGGGTGGTATATCCATGTAAGAAATATGGTTGGCCACGAAAATATATTTGCCGTTAGTATCGTGCGGAACTTCATAAATATTTTTATAGGTAAATCCCACCAACGGGTACCATATTTTCCCCCAAATCCCACATATTTTATAAATAGCATTTCCTCCCTTTATCTCTCCCAAAAACGAAGCTGCTACCACAAAGGGTAATACCAACAACATAATTAAAACAAATGTGAGCAAGGCATACAAACAATACAATATTTGCAAAGGCCTCAAAATAGATTTCATGTGAACGGGTTGGCTGTAAAGATAATGGCTACCCCGTTATTGATACCCTGTTGACTGACCATGCTTCTGGACGGTCGTTAAATAATTGTTTGGTTTTTTGCCAGGTATCAGCAAAGAAGGCTGACGTCCTATAATGTTCCAGTGCTGTAGCATCAACCCAATGGCTATAGGTAAAAAATATATTGGGGTGAAGCCGGTTCTGCCACAATTCTACATGCATGCACCCTTCAAAATTTCTTATTTGTTGTTTTCGTTCTTCAAACAATTTTAAAAAGGCAGGTATGGTTTCATCTTTGAAGTTCATCTTTACTACACGGATCAACATTATTCAAAAAATATTTTTACGGTTTGATAAAACCATTTGTTTTGAAGGGCGATGCTTTGCTTTTGCATGGCATCCGAAAATCCCTGGAGACCAAAAAGGCCGGCAGCGTTTCCTTTATTGATTGCAATTTCAAGGTAACCGGCAGAGTTAAAGAAGGCTACTTTTTCGCCATGCGATACACATGCATAAGTCTGGCTGATTGTGTCAATAACTTCATCTCTTTTAAAAACAATTTTAAAATTTCGGCCTTTACGTTCCCTCTCAAAATCATCCCTGGTAATGTTCACAATTACGTTCTCAAAATTATCAATGTAAAGTATTTGCCCTTCCATAGTTGTGGGGCTGTTTACATATTTTAACCTGAGCTTTTCGTTAAATGTTACTGCCGGTGTACCTACTGCAGATAGTTTTTCACCCCTGAATATTTTCCGGATTGCATTGGCAATTACTTGTGTGCAAAGCAAGGTATTTGGTTGGGTTTCTGCCGGAAGCGGAAGCCCGACAACTTCAAAAGGTGCACCATCACTAATCATAGTAACCAGTCCATTATCGGCACAGGCAATATATTGATTGTTGTATGTAGAAAGTAACATTTGTGTGGGCTTATCATCAAACATATTTACCAGGACAATATGCACAGTTTCAGGTGGAAAATGCCTGAATGCACTGTCGCAGAAATAAGCAGCCTGGGGATAGTTAAACGAAGAGAGTTGGTGTGATACATCTACAATGGTAATGTTATCCATACCACTATACAACTGGCCTTTTACAGCAGCTACAAGATAATCCTGTAAGCCAAAGTCGGTTGTTAAGGTAATAATAGGCATGTTGTTCTATCAAAGATTTGCTACTGCAACATACGAAGCAGTTACAACGGAACTTAAATTTTTTAATACTGTTTATATGTGTGCTGCCTGAAACTAAATTTTAGTATGCTTAATCATAGAAGGCTTATGTACGATTGTTTAAAAAGCCTGAAGAATAAACAATAATTGCTCCAAACTCTGGCTGCTAGAAATGATTTTGGAATATTTTTTCAACCGTTACTTAACCAGCTCATTATTCTTAAAATAAAATTTCCTTATCAGCTTATCAGCCCACGATGGAAAAAATTTGCTCATAAAAAGTGTGCTTCGCCCGGTAGTGGTAAGTACCAACATCCTTTCGCGGTTTTTTATTGCTTTAACAATGTGATGGGCACATTCTTCAGCAGTCATCATTTTTTCTTCATCCATTGGGCTTTCACCTTGAGGTTTAGCATCTTTGTTTAAAGCTGAATTTCGAATGTTGGTACTTGTAAAGCCAGGGCAAACCCACATAACATTTACGCCATCGTCCATAATTTCTGTACGCAATGCTTCCAAAAAGCCATGCAATGCAAACTTGCTGGCACTGTAACCGGTACGACCGGGCAGACCTCTAAAACCGGCCACTGATGAAATACCTACTATGGTTCCTTTGTTTGTTAAGATGTAAGGCAAAGCAAGTTTTGTACAGTACACAGAGCCCCAAAAATTTACGTCCATTAAAGTGCGAATGGTAGTAAGGTCAAGGTCTTTAAACATTGCCCTCATAGATATGCCGGCGTTGTTGATGAGGATATCTATGGTGCCATAAGTATCTATAACGGAGTTAATAAATGTTACACATTCACTTTCCTTACTAACGTCTGCCGAAACAACATGCAAGGGCATGTGTACATATAGACGCTGCAGTTGGTATAACTTGTCGTGATTGCGACCACATGTTGCAACCTTTGCCCCTTGCTGCAAAAAGTGGTCTACCAATGCCTTGCCTATTCCATCTGTCCCCCCGGTAATAGCTACTACTTTATTGGTAAAACTTACCATGTAAAAATTTTGATGAGCAAAAGTAAAAGACTTGACTCACATTCAATATGAAAGATAAAATGGAAATAGTTTTGAAAATGTTTTTAAAAATTTGGCTGCAATAGGTTCTGCCTGTATTTTTGCACTCCCAAAACGAAAAAGGGGTAGTTCTTAATAAAATATTGATGATTCCGTAGCTCAGTTGGTAGAGCATCCCGATTATATCGGGAGGGCCCTGAGTTCGAAATTTAGTTCTTAATAAAATATTGATGATTCCGTAGCTCAGTTGGTAGAGCAATACACTTTTAATGTATGGGCCCTGGGTTCGAGTCCCAGCGGGATCACAAATAAACAGCCACTTTAACCGGTGGCTTTTTTATGCCCTTTACTTATATCATTTATTCTACAAAGCTTAATAAGTATTATGTTGGTGCGTGCATTGACATCGACCGTCGTTTGTATGAGCATAA
>JBBQVY010000070.1:0-21317 GCA_038211085.1 Chitinophagales bacterium
TAATATTCATCTTCATTAAACATAAAATCGTCCTGGCTTGGGTAGTCGGGCCAAATGTCTTCTATACTTTCGTAAACCTCGCCTTCGTCTTCTAATTCCTGCAGGTTTTCAACCACCTCAATGGGCGCTCCCGAGCGGATAGAATAATCGATTAGCTCGTCTTTAGTAGCAGGCCAGGGTGCTTCTTCCAAATAACTGGCTAATTCGAGGGTCCAAAACATCTTCTGTTGGGATTTTAAATTTTTGCAAATGTAGTGGTATAAACGAAATAACCAAATCAAGGTTTGGAAAGCTATCCGAATTGTGTGCGAATTTTTTGTCAATTACGTGCTGACATGATCTGTAACCTGTACGTTTGCAAACGAAAACAAACATTAAAGCAAGTTGCATGCTTACCGCAAGAAATATTCACAAAAAATATGGATCGCTTGAAGTACTGAAAGGCGTAGATCTTGACATTAACAAAGGTGAGATTGTGAGCATTGTAGGTTCGTCGGGTGCAGGCAAGAGTACATTGTTGCACATTTTAGGCACTCTTGACATGGCTGACGCCGGTGAAATTTACCTTAATAATGAAAGGGTAGATAATTTAGGCGGCAAAAAGCTGGCTCGTTTTAGAAATACACACATTGGTTTTGTTTTCCAATTTCATCATTTGTTACCTGAATTTAATGCATTGGAAAATGTATCGATACCAGGATGGATAGCTGGCAAAAACAAAAAGGATGTAAAAGAAAGGGCTACTTTTTTATTAAACCAGCTGGGTCTTGGCAACCGTTTAGAAAATAAACCCCAGCAATTGAGTGGCGGCGAACAGCAACGTGTAGCGGTTGCTCGTGCATTGGTAAACAATCCGCAAATTGTTTTTGCTGATGAGCCTACAGGTAACCTTGACAGCACAAATGCAAAAGAATTGCACGAGTTGTTTATGCGTTTGCGCAGCGAGTTCGATCAGACTTTTTTAATTGTGACCCATAACGAAGAGCTTGCCTTAATGAGCGATCGCACCATACATATGAAAGATGGAAAAGTAGTTTTATAATGCCTGGTTACTCAACATTTGTATTAAAAAGTATTGGCAAAAGATTGTTCTTCAAATTGCTCTTACACTACAATCTAGGCTTCCAGGGTATTTCTTCTACTTGTAATAAGTGACCAAGATAACGGGCAAGTACAAAAAGATAATCGCTTAAGCGGTTGAGGTATTTTATAACAACAGGATCAATAAATTCTTCATGCTCTTTTAAATTTACGCATAATCTTTCTGCACGGCGGCAAATGCAACGGGCAATATGCGTGGTTGAAACTGCAACGTGGCCCCCCGGTAGTATAAAGTTTTTCATAACCGGCAATTCACCATTCATAGCATCAATTTGCTGCTCCAGGTATAAAATATCTTCTTCCTTTAAGTCGGGTAATTTCATTTTGCTATCCTTCTCAGGGTCTGTAGCAAGCGAAGAGCCAATTGTGAATAGCCGGTCCTGTATTTCTTTAAGTGTGCCCTTGATTTCAGTAAATTCAATATGATCGTTTACTAATCCTATGTAAGAATTCAACTCATCAATTGTACCATAGCTTTCGATGCGTATGTGACTTTTGGCAACTTTGGTTCCTCCAATTAAAGATGTTTGGCCGAGATCGCCGGTTTTTGTATATATCTTAAATGCCATCAGTTTGAATGGGTAAGTGTAAAATAATAGCGCATATACTGTTTACACTACAGTATTTGTTTTGTTCGCTTTGTGAGGATTAATTACTAAACATGCACACCTTCTGCTTTAAACGAGGCAAAAGTGGAGGTTCTATCGCTTTCAACAATACCATCTCTTAAGCGAATTACTCTTTTGGCATAACCTGCTATATCTTCTTCATGAGTTACCAATACAACTGTATTGCCTTCTGCCTGTATTTTTCCAAATATATCCATAACCTCAGCCGAGGTTTTACTATCAAGGTTACCGGTAGGTTCATCGGCCAAAATAATTGCAGGGTTATTTACCAGGGCCCTCGCAATGGCAACTCTTTGTATTTGCCCGCCACTCATTTCGTTTGGTCGGTGATGGCTTCTGTCGGCCAGGCCAACCTGTGCCAATACTGCCATTGCTCTTTCGGTGCGCTCCTTTTTACTTACGCCGGCATACACCAGTGGAAGAGCAACGTTTTCAACAGCGGTTAAACGGGGCAGCAGGTTAAATTGCTGAAATATAAAACCAATGTCTTTATTGCGTACTTCTGCCAGGTCATCATCGGCCATTTTACTTACATCTTTGTTATTTAAAATGTAAGTACCCCCAGAAGGACTATCTAAACAACCTATAATATTCATGAGGGTACTTTTGCCAGAGCCTGAAGGGCCCATTAACGCAACATATTCGTTCTTAAAAATATCCAGGTTAATGCCCTTTAAAACAGGCAAAGCCTGGGTTCCCATAAAATAACTTTTTTGAATATCTTCAAGATGAATAATAGAGTTCATATAATTAGTAGTTCGGGTTTTGTATTTATTATTTGCGGATTACTTTGGGTACTTTAAAAAATTTATCATCCTTAAAAGGTGCATTTTTAAGAGCTGTTTCCCTGGATACCGATCCCTTCACTTCATCTTCACGTAACACATTAACTTCATCTGTCATAAATAACAAAGGTTCAATGCCGGTAGTATCCACCTCTTCCAGCTTTTCAATAAAATGGATCATCTGCTGCAAATCGCTTTTAATCTTTTCCTTCTCCTCATCTTTAAAATTTAAACGGGCAAGGTGGGCCAGTTTATCAATCAGTTCATCGTTTACTTCCATATACCTGTTTTGTAAACCAAAAATAGCTTTTTAACCTTAACACAATAATACAATAGGTTAAATGGTACTTCTCCTTGTTAAAAAAGCTAAATCAACTGGTTTATTAAGCTAAAGTTTATAAGAAGAGGTATGCAGATTAGTTCTCAATGATTTTTCCCATAAAATGGATTGTTTGCCCGACAAAAATTTTATTAAACCCCTAACCATTGAGATATTCATGAATACAAAGTAGAAAGGAATAAAAAAACCGTATAAGCTGGCATTTGATCCATAAAAAAGCCATCCAATTAATGCACCCAAATAAAAAGCAGATTGCAAATAAAGGAACACCGTGTAGAACATTTCAGGTTGAAGTGATACAATATATAAATTAGAAATATAAAGCACAACCAATGCAGGAGGGCAAACAAGCCATCGCAAGACCCTGCGGGATGCAAATTGAAAACTTAGTAGCGGGTATTTAACTACGTGCTTGAAATAGCTCATCTTATACATACTTTGAAAAGCTCCTGCTGCAATTCTCACCCTTCTTTTGCTTTCCTCTGCCAGGTTGAGCGATGGTGCTTCAACTGCAAATGCATTGGGCTCATACACTACTTTAAAACCCTGCAAACAAATTTTTAATGATAAATTAAGATCATCTAAAATCGTGTCTTCACTTAAGGGATGGAACAGCGATGTTCGCATGCTAAAAACTTCGCCAGCAGCACCAACCACGGTATTAAAATCCGAATCCAGTTGTTTCAAGACCGACTCATATTTCCAATAAAATCCCTCTCCCAAACCCATTGCAGCATGCCGGCCTTTATAGGCTACTTTTTTTTCTCCTGCCACCCCTCCCACTTTTTCATTGGTATAATGGCCCACCATTTTTTTAATACTTCCCGGGTTTAAAAACGAATTGGCATCAGAAAATAAAACAAACGGAGTAGTAACAAAAGTCATGGCCCGGTTAATTGCAGCCATTTTTCCTGCTCGATCTGCCTGATTCAGATGTACAATTCGTGGAAAGCGGTTAATAATGTTGACTGAAAGATCTGTAGAGCCATCGGAGATAAAAATGATATTGAGTTTATCTGTGGGATAGTCAAGCTTAAGACAATTGCTTATTTTTTCTTCCAGAACAAGAGCTTCGTTAAAGACGGGCACAACTAAAGTAATAGTAGGCAATGTTGCCCAATCGCCTGAATCAGATTTGCTTTTTCCATTTCCAATCCGGTTAAAAAAATACAGTATAAGTCCATAACCAAAATATGTATAACACAGTATAAACAGGCAAAACCAAAATAAAATTATCGCAAATAACATATCATATTTTAATATCTGTAGACCTAATGGCCTGAAAATTGAACCACATGCAGCGCTCTGCTTGTGCTAATGGACTTATGTATGTATCTTCATTTTTGACAAAAAAGCAACCTGTGGGTATTCCAATCTCTCATATTGAGATTTTTTTTCCCAAAATGAAAGCAATAAACAATACTAAAAATCATTTTGCGTTTAACAATATATGAAAGACCAGAAGACCTTTAAGGTTTTTATTGTTGAAGATGACCTTTGGTACAGTTCAATGCTTGAATATTACCTGTCGCTTAATCCCGACTATGTCATCAAAAAATTCGACACCGCAAAATCATTCCTCTCGAAACTTCACGAGAAACCAGACGTAATAACGTTGGACTATTCGTTGCCTGATATTAATGGTGACCAATTGCTAACCCAAATCCGGGAAACCAGTCCCGATTCCAAAGTAATTATCATTAGTGGACAGGAAGATGTAAAAGTAGCCCTCGACTTACTAAAAAAAGGAGCTTACGATTATATTGTAAAAGATGATGATGCCAAAGACCGTCTCTGGAATACTATCAACAATCTTCGCGAAAACGTACAACTCAAACAGGAAATTGAAATCCTGAAAGAGGAAGTTAGCCGCAAATACGATTTTAGCAATGCTATCATTGGCCACAGCAGCTCTATACAAAGAGTTTTTAGCATGATGGAAAAAGCAGCTAAAACCAACATCACGGTATCCGTAACCGGTGAAACGGGAACGGGTAAGGAACTTGTGGCAAAATCCATCCATTACAACTCAAGCAGAAAGAACCAGGCTTTTGTTGCTGTAAACGTGGCGGCCATTCCAAAAGAATTACTGGAAAGCGAATTATTTGGTCACGAAAAAGGAGCTTTTACAGGAGCCATAGCCCGCAGGATTGGAAAATTTGAAGAAGCAAGCAAAGGAACTTTCTTTTTAGATGAGATTGGTGAGATGGATATTAACATGCAGGCCAAACTCTTAAGGGCATTGCAAGAGAAAGAAATTATTAGAGTCGGTAGCAACGAACTGGTGAAAATTGATGTTAGAATAATTGTAGCTACACACCGTAACCTTCTTGAAATGGTTAAGGCTGGTACTTTTAGAGAGGATCTGTATTATCGTTTACTCGGTTTGCCAATAAACCTTCCTCCACTTCGCGAAAGAGAGAATGACGTGCTGATTATTGCCAAGCATTTCATGGAAAGTTTCTGCAAAGAAAATAGCCTGCCTAAAAAGAATTTCTCTACCGAAGCCAAAAAGAAATTGATGGGTCATGCCTTTCCTGGCAACGTACGTGAGCTTAAATCTGTTGTTGAACTGGCTTGTGTAATGGCAGAAGGTGAAGATATAGAAGCCGAACACTTAAATGTAATGTCGCAAAATATGATCAGCGACTTTATAATGAAGGATGTAACCTTAAAAGAGTTTACAACCAAATTGATACAGTATTACCTTGACAAGTATAATTATGACGTTTTAAAAGTGGCCCGTAAGCTTGACGTAGGTAAATCGACCATTTACAGAATGATCCAGAATAAAGAAGTTTTTGTAAACAAAAAGTTTTCTTTCGAAGGAAGTTTTAGTTAATGGGGACAAAGGGGCAAATAGTTATTTTTTTAAGATTTTCAATATCCAATATTCACGGCTGTTAATAGTAAAGGTTTCAATGCCCCATGGCATTTGCTCAACCTTTTATTATTAGTGGCTTGCTTAAACAGCAGTCCTACGTATGGAAAAACCAACCCATTCCGCCTGTTACAACCGAGTAACCGCAGGGATTGCCCAAAATACCGGGGTCCCTATTCCAATTGATGAAGTA
Organism: Chitinophagales bacterium; assembly: GCA_038211085.1. Taxonomy (GTDB): domain Bacteria; phylum Bacteroidota; class Bacteroidia; order Chitinophagales; family Chitinophagaceae; genus Segetibacter. The sequence goes on from JBBQVY010000070.1 coordinate 5,930, forward strand.
CTTGCAAACTTACCATTATCAGTAATGGTAACCGATTCGCAGTTTAACATCGTTTATTATAACCCTCCCTTCTCTGAGTTGTTTTTATTTGAGGGAAATACAGAAGTTATAATGGGTATTTCCCTTCATGTTAAAGACATTACAGCTCTATTTGAAAACCCGGTTAAAATTTATAAAAGATTAGTTGAGCTTTCGGCCATAAATACAAAAAGTGCCCGTGAAATGGCCGCTATGCTTAATGGCAGCTATGTCTCTTACACCTATGCTCCTTTTTTTACAAATGGAAAAGTACATCACCTGTATACTTTTAATGCAGTTGAAAAGGAAAACATTTTAACCGAAGATGTACATAAGGAAAAAGAATTGTACAAAAGCATTCTTGCTAATCTTCCCTCGGATGTGGCTGTATTGGATACAGATTTTAAATATGTTTTTGTTAACCCGGCAGCGGTAAGCAATATCGAAACACGCGAATATATTATTGGCAAAACTGATTTTGATTATTGTACTTATTCGGGCAGGGACAGTCAGCTGGCAGAAACCAGAATAGACCTCCTGGCCAGGATAAAGTTAAACAAACAACCTGTTGAATGGGAAGAGCATTTGATTAACCGAAAAGGAGAAACAGAATTTCATCTTAGAAAAATAAGCCCTGTATTAGATAAAGAAGGAAACATACAACTTCTAATTTGCTATGGCTTAAATATTACCGAGCGAAGAAAAATAGAAAACCTGATGCAGGTTAGCGAAAAGCGATACCGCGATTTGTTTAACTATAGCCAGGCTATGATTTGCACCCACGATTTGGAAGGTAATTTGTTGACGGTAAACCCTGCACTCTGCGAAAGTATCGGGTACAGCGAAGGAGAAATTATTGGCAAAAACCTCTCTGCCGTACTGCCGGAAGAGGATAGAATGGGTTTAAAAAACTTATACCTTACTTCTATAGCAAATGAGTTAAAAGCAAAAGGAGTATTCAGGATCATAAAAAAAGATGGTAGTAAGATTTACTTGCTATACGAAAATTTTAAAGTGGAAGAAGCAGGCATTCCCCCTTATGTAATTGGCTTTGCCCAGGATATTACTGAAAGAATGAATGCGGTAAAGGAGCTTAAGATCAACAAAAAGATTACCGAAGAAACCTCCCTGTTAAAAGAACGGTTTTTGGCCAATATGAGCCATGAAATACGTACCCCAATGAATGGCATAATTGGTATTACGCATTTATTACAAAAGACCACTTTACACAGCGAACAGAAAAAGTTTTTAAAAATCATTAATGAATCTGCTCAAAATTTGGTGAGTATTATTAATGATATTCTTGACATAGAAAAAATTGCTGCCGGAGAAGTAAATCTTGAAAGCATTCCATTTGACCTGATTGACAAAACCCGCTCTGTAATAAGCATGTTTGAATATGTTGCTGACGCCAAAAACTTAAGCTTTAAATTCGATAATAACATTGGCGAAAAATTAATAATAGAAGGTGATCCCACACGCTACAACCAAATACTAAACAACCTGATTGGTAATGCAATAAAGTTTACTGATACCGGATCCATAACACTTGCTGCCTCGCTTTTAAATGAAACCAATAAAGAGGTTACATTAAAGTTTGATGTGATTGATACAGGTATAGGAATTGAAGAAAATAAATTAATTAAGATATTTCAACCGTTTGCCCAGGCATATTCAGATACTACACGCAAATATGGAGGCACAGGCCTTGGACTTTCCATAACTAAGAACCTGCTGGAGCTACAGGGTGGCACTGTATCGGTTAAAAGCAAACTGGGTTATGGTTGTAAATTTACTTTCACTATTAAGTACAAAAAAAGCCTTTCAAAAGAAATGGCATTACCAGAAATCGACATCATCAAATCCATTCCAACAGAGTTGGGAAATATTAAGGTACTGCTTGCTGAAGACAACGAAGTAAACCAGTTGTTAGCAAAAAGCATCCTTATGCATTGGGGCCTTGAAACACGCATTGCCTGTACAGGAAACGAAGTAATGGAATTATTACATGCCGAGGACTTTGATCTTGTTTTAATGGACATTCAAATGCCTGATAAAAACGGTCTTGAAGCAACAATAGAAATTAGAAACCTGGCTGATAAAAAGAAAAAAAACATCCCTATAATTGCCCTTACTGCTAATGCCTTAAAAGGTGAAGAAAAAAAATATATTGCCGTGGGAATGGATGATTTTCTTACCAAACCTTTTAAAGAAAAAGAACTGCTGGAAGTTATTTCCAGGGTGCTGGATAACAAAGGTTCTTTTGGAAGAGTTGTAAAGAAAGAAACTGTAAATCAATTAACCACTTCTATGATTGAAGAGCCAATGACTGAAAATGACCGCCTATACGACATGAATTCGTTGAACGAGGTAAGCAGGGGAAACAAAGATTTTATTGTAACCCTTGCCAGGATATTTTTGAATACTATTCCTAAGAATTGTACAGAAATGGCAGAGGCAGCAGAGGCAAAAAATTGGGATAGGGTAAGTAATCTGGCTCATAAGTTAAAGCCGACGATTGATACAATGAACATTAGGCTGATTAAACAGGACATCAGAGCTATTGAGATTAATGCAAAAAATAAAGCAGATCTAATCTCCTTACCCCGACAAATTGAAAAGGTAAAAGAGATAATAGATAAAACTGCTTTTCAGCTTAAGCAAGAGTTTAGTTTGTAAGTTTTAAAACATTTTTCAATCAATTGACTAAACCGACGTTGACGCCGGTTTTTTTTGTTTAAAATAGCGCATTCGATCAACAGCATGCCAGGGTTTCGGCGAAATGTTTCGAATATTTGGATAAGTGTGCTTTTCTACACCTTTATGTGGAATGATTTTTTCGCTAGTAGAAGGAAACCCTTTGTACTCATGAAAAAACTTTTTATTAGTCTACACCTATTGGTGATAGTTTCGGTACTGATACTAACAATGGGCTGCAAACCCAATGGAGATAAAAACAGCACTGACGTAGAAAACCCGCTACAGGAAAAAACCTTTGACAGCACCCGCTATCCCGGTGGTGTGGACGACAATAAATTTATTGACAGTACGCTGCAAAAAGACTCGCTGCATAGGTAACCAGGTTAATCAGCCACTTTTCACGCTAGCTTATTGAACGGAGCTAAAGAGGCTTTTATGTTTTTCATGTTCATTTTTCTCTACAAAAAAGATTATATAACACTACGCAAACTGATATTTAAAAACCCCATTTTATGAACGAAAATTCCACTGTTGGTCCAAAGCTTTCTGTAAATGTAAATAAGTGGGAACGTGTAGCTTCTGTTGCTGCAGGTACCTTATTAGTCATTAACAGCATAAGGACGAAAAATAAATCATCCATATTTCAGGCTGCTGCCGGTGGCTTACTATTGTTTAGAGGTGCAACAGGTTTTTGCCCGGCCTATGGCCTTGCAGGTAAACATAACCTTGCTGACCCTGCAAGAAACATCAATATCAAAACGATTTTATATGTTAACCGGCCTCATAACGAAGTTTACAATTTTTGGCGCAACCTGAGTAACCTGCCTCTTTTTATGCAGCACATAAAAAGCATTAAAAATTTGGATGATACGTATTCAAAATGGAAAGCTACCCTGCCAGGAAATATGGGAACTATTAAATGGACTGCCGTTATTGTTAAAGATGAACCCGGAAGAGTTTTAGGTTGGAATTCTGTTCCGGGCTCAACTATAGATAATGCAGGTAAAATAGAGTTTAGAGAAACTAAAGATGGTGGAACTGAATTGCACGTCATTATTTCTTACAGAGCACCATTAGGAGTTGTAGGTGCCGGTATAGCAAAAATGCTTACGCCTGCATTCGAAAAAATAATTGAAAGCGATATTAGAAGCTTTAAAAAGTATATTGAAACAGGGGTGCGGCCCGAGTAACAAGTTGGAGGTTAAAGCCTGACGAAATTCTATACATATGTAAATCAAATGTTTAATAGTTACGGCTATCTGTTCAATAGCCGTAGCTCTTTTAGGCTGAAATGATAGTTTACTATAACCCCTTTGTGCACGCCGTCAATAATGTCACCTTCGCCCGACTGCCGTGTGAACTTCCTTTTCAAAAATTCTTTTTCATAAATTTCTTTAAGCTTCCGTGTGCTTTGATAAAACATTTTTTCTGTTCCATCCTCTACAACACACAACCTGTTTAACAGTACCCATACTATACCTGATGCTATTCCAGTTTGGTTTTCTATTGTGAAATACCTAAGCAGGTCGCTTAAATTTAAGGCTACTGTTTCCGAAGGCTTTAATCTGCTATGAGGCAGGTATTTTTCTACTGACATAAAGGTTCGTTGCTGCACTTTAACTTCAAGATAATGATGCAGCCTTCCCTCTTTCGTTGTTAACTCTACATCAGGGTAACCTGCCTGCAGGCATTTGGTGGCATAATACCTGCCACCATTATTAATCTTTTCAATGATGATGTTTTCATAATGCTCTGAGAACTGGGCATCTTTTTCAAAATGATACCTGCCCTTACTTATGCCGTCGCAACGGGTATTACACTTGCTGCAATCATACACATATTCACTTAGCTTAACATAAGCCATTAGCCGGTTTTTAAGTAAGGTAATTTACAATAATAAGGTGTTTGGTATCCCTGTTATTTCTGCCTCTGACATTGTAGGTATAGGTCTTATCAAACTCAATAAAATAAATACCTGGGCGTGTGTAAAGTGAACGTATGAAATCTGTTTCCTTTATCACCATCATCCACTTGCCTTTTGTTTTCGATAATGTATCGCGTAACCGAATTTGGTCGTCTTTGGTAAAAGCGTTTTGATCATATTCAGAAAACTCACTGTCGTAAGGTGGGTCCAAAAAGATAAAGTCTTCTTCGGTGGGTTGGGCCTGCGTTAGAAATTCGGCAAAATCAAGATTATAAAATTCATATTGATGAAAAAGTTTTTGAATCGCTGGCTTAAAAATATTGGCTGCTTTTAACCTGAAGTTTTTACTGTTGTAAGCAATGCCTCCATACGGTATATTAAACTCTCCCTTGCGGTTATACCTAAACATACTGGCGTAGCAGAACTCTCTTACAAAGTACCAGTTGGCAGTAGCCTTTGCCTTGTTTAAATCAGTAGTTCCCAAAGCATGTTTATTCATAATGGTTCGCAGGTACAGGTACAGGCCACTTCTAACGCCGGTCTCAATATGTTCTTCCAATTCTGCAAGATCAAAAATGCGGTTTTCCTTTGCACAAATGGCTTTTATCCGCTTAAACTTATCGGCCAGGCTTGCCTTTATCTTGGCAATAAATTGGTGTTTGTTTATGATGAAGTCATCAGAAAATAAAGGCTTAAAGTCCTGTTCAGCCAACTGGTCAACTACCGATGATATCAATTGCTTCATTGCCTCATAAGGCATATTGTTTCTTACAAAATCATTAAAGGGTGATGACAATTTTAAAATGATTGCAAGCGAAAAACTGCCGGCGCTGTCCCAGGCATCTGCATATTGGTTCAATTGAACTTGTAAGTTGACTGAATCTATCATCGAATAAAAACGGGCAAGGTCGCTGCTTCTATCGTTTAAGAAACTCATGCCTTTAGGCTGTAATGCAAAAAAGACTCCGCCTCCTCCAAAAAATGGTTCGTAATAATTTTTGAAAGCCGGGATGTATTGCGAGAACATGGGAAATTCATCGTACTTACCCCCTGTCCACTTAATGATCGGCTTTACTTTTTGTAAATTCTTACCTACAGAAAGCTTTTTAATTGCTGGTTCAACCTCATCCATTGCAAATAAGGTGAGGGTATTAGAAGCGATGGATTTTTTTGATGGCACATTGCAAAATACCTAACAATCAGGTTTTGGGGCAAAGGGATTATCCACTAAAAGTGGAAAGGTGGAATGTGAAAGCAAACATTCAAAAAGTTTCATTAAAACTAAACTTATAGTAAGCGAGGTTCTTGCCGATAACGGCTTTGTAAGCCTGAGCCTTATTACTTCGGAATTTTAGGGATTCCTACTTGAGATAATGTGTTATTTGCTTCTTCAAGCTTTTCGGGAAAAAGAACTTTCCCATAAAATTTTTCAAGCTTTTTATCAATCTTTACTATGGGAACTTTCGTTTTATTTAATTCTTCTAAAGTCATAAATCAAAATTAGGATTTTTCTTTGTAACGAAAAATGCTTCATAGTCTTCACCAGTAATAAATGGCTCCCACTCCTTATCTCTAAGACCAAATATGTAAAAATCTTTAGAAATTTCAGCAAAATTATTTGTCAATCCCATTCTATAAAGTCGTGTCCTGACTGCGGTGCTTCCAGTCGCATAAATACCAGCTTCAGGATGCTTTCCAGTAAATACATAACCAGTCGATGCTACTGTTGCCAAAACTTTCTGACTATCACCATTGTTCGTTATAATTTTATCGTTTATTCCACCTAGGTTTTCATCGTAATCTCCAAATGCAAGATTGTAAACATTTTCAATGGTAGTAGGAATATATTCTACCATCTTTCTAATTTGCCCTTTCGGTCCTTCACTAAAAAATTCATAGTAGAGTGCCAATCGTTCAGTACTATACTCATAGCGGTCAAGCAGCATACATTTTTGATTCAAAAATACATTTTCCGCTATCACGATTCTTTGCTTACAAGAAGGTATTATTCACTAAAGTAACTGTCATATAAAATGGCCCATTTAATAAATATATGAACATACTTAATGAAATTTTGAAGCATCTATATCGGGTTGATGATTAGAACGATTGATAAATGGTGATCAAATCACTAACAAACCTAAAAATAGCTTCACCTTATTCTTCCAACGCCTTAATACCAGTTTTGGTAAACTCAATTTTTCTCTCTTTGTACAACTTTCCTGTTGTCATTTTAAAAGCCTTTTTACTCATACCAAAAAATGCATAAATCTCTTCGGGATCAGATTTATCGTGGTAAGGCAGGTAACCATCATTCTCCTGTAACAGGCGTAATATCTTGCCAGCTTCATCTTCAACCCTTGCGTAACCGGGCTTGCCTACCACCACATCTATTTTATTATCGGGCCGTATTTTCTTTATAAAACCTTTAAACTTTTTACCGGTTTCAATTTCCTGGTATATCTCGTTAAAGTGTAACACGCCGGTGTGCTGGTTATTGATGATGACAACATACCCAATATCTGTGCGACGATAAACCACCAGGTCAACAACATCCATCTCCTTTACGGTAAGTACATCGTTGGTTAAGAAAGGCTCAATTTTTTCAGTAGCTGCTACCCTGCCGGTTTGTTCATCAATATAAATTTTAACCAGGTATTCCGCACCTTCACGCATAATGCTTTGCTGCTTCGACTTTGGTACAAATATGTCCTTCATTAAACCCCAGTCTAAAAAAGCACCCAGGTTGGTTACGGTTATAGCTTTCAATTTTACAATTTCACCAACCACACCATAGGGCTTCTGGGTGGTGGCAATCAGCCTGCTTTCTGAATCGTGATAGAGGAAAACATTCAATTCATCTCCTACTTTAGTGTTAGCAGGCAGAAAACGTTTAGGCAGTAAAATGCCTTCGCCTCCATCATCCAGGTAAACGCCAAAATCAACTTCTCTCAAAACCTTTAAAGAATTGTACTGTCCAACTTGTATCATGTTTGGGTAATTGTTATATAAACGAAGATACAACCGGCTTGTATAGCAGGTATGGTGTTATCAGGCAGGTTTCAACGGCACGCTGCTATCAACGAAATGCCAGTTAAAATAAATAATGATTATTTGCAACTGTAGGTTACATAAAAGCGTAGTATCTTTTTAAGACAGGTATAAACACCCGGTTCTTACTTTCCAAAAAACATTACAGTACTTCTATCTTTTTATTTACTAATACAAAATACCCAGGGTCATTTATTGGACAACGTTAACCAAATAATAACCGAGTGCAAAGCATATAATCCGAAGTATCAAAAAATGCTTTATGAGCAGTATCGTGGGTATGCCCTAAAAGTAGTTTTTCGGTATATATACAATTACGAAGAAGGGCTGGAAGTTACCAACGATGGGTTTGTAAAGTTTTTTTTAAACATTGAAAAATTTAGGTGGGATGAGGATGCTGACATTGGAAAGTTATTGGGAGGCTGGATAAAAAGAATCATGATCAATACCTCAATCGATCTTTTAAGAAAGAAAATGTATTTACCTGAAATTGGCGGTATCCCCGATCATTTATGGGAGATAAAAGATACAGGTTCATTGGCGGACCAGGCACTGATTTACAAAGACCTGATAACCCAGGTTAAAAGACTTCCCCCATCTTACCGGGTTATTTTCAATATGCATGTTATAGATGGCTTTTCACATGTAGAAATTGCTGAAGCCCTGCACATACCGGTAGGCACCTCAAAATCTAATTTGCAAAGAGCAAAACAGCTAATGAGAAATTATTTAAATCAAAAGGAAGAACTAACGGAATGCAGTATATAGGCGACGATATGGAGGATTTGTTTCAGCGGGCAGCGGATAACTACAGTTTAGACGCCGGACCAGATGGATGGGCAACAATTGCCCAAAAAATAGCCGAAGGAAAGCCAATTCTTCCTGAGATTAAAAGCTATAAAAAATATAGAAAATCAGTTACCATTTTCTTACTGATCTTTTTGTTCTCCGGCGGTTTATGTATTGTTCTTAATAACCATACTATTCCATTACACACAGAGACCAGTACAAAATATGCTGTAGCCCATGTATTAAGCAATCAACATAGTTACCAACAGCCTGGTACAAAGACGGCTACTCTCCAACAGACACCTTCTTACAAAATTATACATCACAATAGTGCAGTTAAACCAATTGTGCATAAAACAATACCCATTACACTGGCAGCTTTTACCTCTAATCTTACCCGGTTGAGTAATGTGGGTGTTGCTGCATTGCATGAAGGAATGACAAATAAGCCGAAAATAACTCAATTAGAAATCCCCCATCAAAACAGTAGTGAGCCCTTAGCTGAGGCTAATACAACCAACAATAGAACCCCTAACCAGGAACCGTCAAAAAATGCCTCCGAAATTATAAGTAGCGAGAACAAAACTGTTGTTTTAAAAAATGCCGGGCTTACTCACCCATTTAAAAAAGCAGTATACTTTGGGTTGGTTGCGGGGGGCGATTTCAGCAAGGTAAAATCAATGCCCTTCAACCATGCAGGCCTTTCGGCAGGTGTTACATTAGAATACAAATTTGCCAAACAATGGTCTTTACAAAGCGGGATTATTGTAGATAGAAAAAATTATTTAGGCGAAGGGGTTAAATTTAATATCGATAAAGTACGCAATTCCATGACAGGAATGACCATAAAACAATTTGAAGGCCGCAGCACTTTGATCGAAATTCCATTGACAGTTAAACTGTATCTGAATTCGAAACCGGCCCATCATTTTTTTATTATGACAGGCATAGCATCGTACGTTGTTACAAACGAAACAAACCAGTATGATGTTATGCACAATGGACAACCAGAAAAAGTTTCGGGCAATTACAAATCGAATAACTACAATGCCATTGCAGTTGCTACTTTAAGTGCAGGCTACCAAAAAAAATTATCGCATAATGCCGAAATAAGCCTTGCGCCTTATTTCAATATACCGCTTCGCGGTGTTGGGGTGGGAAGTTTACCAATTACAAGTGCCGGAATTCGTATAGTGCTTAGTACACGGGTAAAATAATTTTAGACAACATTATTCTAAAAATTTTCTAAAAAAGGAAAGAGGCGGAGCTGTGCCTGTTCGAAGATTTATTATACCAAACTATTTGCCGAAACCCACACATTAACAATAAAAAATCAAACATGAAAAAGTTTTCATTTTTACAAAAAGCCGCCGTTGTTGGGGCTATGATGTTCACTGTTTTTGCCTGTAAAAAACAAGAGGAGCAGGTGCTGCAGGCATCGCCTGACAAAGTTTCTCTAAAAGAAATGATGTCGGAAAATGGAGCCAACCCGGACGACCTGCCCCTAAAAACTGAAATGGAAAAGGTAACTGCCGAACGTGCTCAAAAATCAAAAAGTGGTCACTACCTGTATACCGAAACAAACGCATCGGCCCGCAATGAGATTATAGTTTATGAGGTTAATACAAATGGAGAGCTTTCATTAATGGAAACTGTGCCATCTGGGGGCACTGGTACCGGAACCGGCCTCGGATCACAAGGCGCTGTGGTGTTAGATGAAGCACACGAAATGCTTTATGCAGTCAATGCAGGTGATCATTCAATATCATCATTTAAAGTAAAAAATAATGGTGGCCTTAAACTAACCCATACCACGCCATCAATGGGAAAAACCCCTGTAAGCCTTGCTGTACACGATAATTTATTGTATGTATTGAACCGTGGCAGCGATGCCATACATGGATTTAAAATTGGAGGTAACGGCAAGCTGACTGACATACCCCAATCTAACCGGCCACTCAGTGGTATGAAGGTGGATGCGCCCCAAATTTCGTTTACACCTAATGGCTTTTTCGTTGTGGTAACAGAAAAAGCTACCAACATCGTGGGAACTTTTAAAGTAAACAATAACGGCTCAATAATGTCTGGAAAATTTACAAAATCTGATGGAAAGACACCTTTTGGATTTGAATGGTCAAGGAACAAATTTATGATCGTATCCAATGCTGCAGGCGGTGCGGCTGGAGCAGGTTCTTCTACAGCATATACTATAAATGCAAACGGAATTCCTAAATCTACCAATGGCGCAATAGCTAACTCGCAGGCAGCTCCATGCTGGGTTGCTATTACTAAAAACGGAAGATTTGCATATGTAACAAATACCGCCAGTAACAATGTATCATCCTATTACATAGCAGGCGATGGCGGATTATACCTTGCAAAAGGCGTTGCTGCAACCTCTGGCATGGGCCCACTTGATGTGGTAGTAACTAATAACTATTTCGTTTTTGTACTTACTACAAAATCAAACAGTATTGATGAATATTACAGGAAACCTTTTGGTGAACTTGGTGTGATAGGCCACGTATCAGGGGTGCCAGCGTCGGCGACCGGACTTGCGAGTTTTTAACAATAAGGTTGTGGTTTACTTGTTGGCAAAAAGAAATTGCCCCGGAATTTTTCGGGGCAATTCTTTATTTGTTTTAACCGCATCTGATAAAGAAGTAACTGTAAAGTCACTTTAGCCCATAGTGTATTGAGTGCCCGAACCGACGCCGTGTTTTTCAATGATATTTTGTTTCATTAAGGGCGACAGTGCTCTGATAATAATGATACGGGAAATGCCAAGTGCTTTGGCAATTTCACCGGTTTTACAACCCGGGTTATTTTGTATAAAACTGACGATAAGTTTTTCACGGGGCAATAATTGTTCGCCTGCTTCATGAACCTGGAGTTTGTGCATTAATTTTCCCTGTATGTTTTTTAATGATCCGACAAAAAAATCTACCCAGTCGCTGATATTCTCGTTTGGGCGGCGGGCCTGGCAACTTCTTAGCACTTTATAATATTCAAGTTTCCTGTTTTCAATTTCATGTTCAAAACTTATATACTGTATCCATTTGTACCCATTTTTTAATAACAATAATGCTGATAAAATTCGGCTTAGCCTTCCGTTGCCGTCCTGGAAAGGATGAATGCTTAAGAATTCATAAGTGAATATTGAGCATTTTACGATATGATGAATCGAGTTTTCTGTATTATACCATTCAATCAATGCTCTCATTGCATTCTCTGTTGCAAAACCCGGACTTGTTGTCTCGAATATAGTTTGACTACTACCATCAGGATAATTTGCCCGTACAGCATTTGAGTGTTGCTTATAATCCCCTTTATGCCATGCATCTTTGGTGCTGTATTTCATCAAAACGTTGTGGAGATTCTTGATATTACTTTCCGAAATTTCAATGTCGTTGTACGAATTCGAAATGTTGTCAATGGCTTCAAAATAACCGACTGCTTCCTGGCTATCCCTGTCTTCAAGTTTTGATATATCGATGCTCCTTAGCAGGATATCAATTTCTTCATCACTCAATTTCGATCCTTCAATTCTTGTAGAAGCGCCAACACTACTAACGGCGGCGATAAACTTAAGCTGCTTTAGATTTTGTTTTTCTCTTTTTTCAATGGCTGTCCATGATGCATCAAACCTGTCTATCTGGCTTATGATTGAAAACAGGTTTCAATCGATATTGATTTTAAAAACAAACGCAGGACTTTCCATTTTGAAAAATATGGTGTGAAGTACACCTGAATGTTACAGAATGTAACAGAATGTAACAACCCACCTTGGTGTTACAAAATGTTTCAGAATGTTACAAAATGATACAGAATGTTACAAGATGTTACAAGATGTTACAGGATGAAACCTTGTTACGAAAATTAACCTTCGTGAGCCTTAGCGCCTTTGAGCCTTTGTGGCTCAAACGTTTTAAACTAGCTATTAAAGCATTGCCAGCCTACACACTTACATAAAAAAAACCCTCCGAAGAGGGCTTTACTCAATATTTAAACCGCATCACTCAAACTAGTGAACGTAAAGTCCCTGATCTTCATAGGTGGTATCAGGTAACTTCGGTACGACTCTACGCTGATGCTTCTTTCCGGTTTGCCTAACTCCTCAACATTATTGAGCATAATAACCGGGCTTTCGTTGAAACGCATGTTCTTAATGGGAAACTTTATTTGCCCGTTCTCAATGTAAAAGGTTCCATCGCGGGTTAGACCGGTAAGTAATAAAGTTTGTGGATCAACCATACGTATGTACCACAACCGCGACACCAGAATACCTCTCTCCGTGCTTTTAATCATCTCATCCAAAGAGGCCGTACCTCCCGCCATAATGATGTTACCGGGGTTAGGTACCGGCTCCACATTTTTCTTCTGCGCCCAAAACTGCGAGTAAGCCAAATTCTTTACAACGCCCTTCTCAATCCATGTCCTTTTCTCCAAAGGAAAGCCTTCGCTGTTCCAGGTTGAAGAAGGGAGCTCCGGGTTAAATGGGTCGGAATAGATCGTGACTTTATCGTCCATCAGCTTTTCGCCCAAACGATTGCCTCCGCCGGGTTTACTCATAAAGCTGCGTCCTTCATCGGCACTTCTTGCGTCCAACCCACGAAACATATTTTCGAGCATATATGTTGCCGCAACAGGCTCCAAAATAACTGTGTACTTTCCGGGCTCAATTGCCCTTGCCCCCAGCGAACCATTGGCTTTCGATGCTGATATTTTTGTGGCTGAATACGTATCCAGTTTGCTGATGTCATTAAATCCACGGGCAGCATAACCGGAGGCAGTGCCAGCTTCATTACGCATTGTGATGGAAAAAATAACGTCTGTATCCTGGTTGTAAGCAAACAAACCTTTCGAGTTCATAACCGCATCAAAGCCTGTGGTGTTTTCAAGAAAACCTGCCGCTTCAAGCTTTGCTTCTTTTGCTACTTTAATGCTTTTTGCAACAAGGTCTGCACGGCTATCGGGTGTCATTGCAGCGGTTGCAGGTACATAGGTAATGGCCTCTTTAAATTCGGCCGGTCCTTTCAAAGGCATGTATTCGGGGTTTTCAGGAGCCAGTTGCGCCAGCTCTTCTGAGCGGCTAACTACCCGTTGCAAGGCCGCATCATCAAACTCGTTAATGGTAGCCGTACCCGATTTTTTACCAAAGGTTGAGGTTACTGCAAGGGACAAGGTACTTACATCGCCGGAGGTTGAGATAGCATTACGTGCATACCGAATGTTACCGCCTTCGCTGCCCGTTAAGCCAGCCTCACAGGCATCAGCCTTAGAGTAACTCATTACCTTTTGCAATAATTTCCGCGACTCTTCTTTATTTAAAATTGACATGTGTCTGTTATATTTTTCTTGCTGTATTAATTACACTTACCCCATTAAATTTTGTTGTGGCACAGCCATGAGAGACTGCACTTACCTGCGAGGGCTGACCCTTTCCATCAAAGAAGGATCCGCCTAAACGATAATCATTGTTATCGCAAATTGCCGAACAACTATTCCAGAATTCTTGCGTGTTTGCCTGGTAAGCCGCGTCTTTAACCATGCCTGCAATCTTTCCATTTTTTATCTCGTAACAAAGCTGGCTGCTGAATTGAAAGTTATACCGCTGCTGGTCTATCGAATAAGAATTACGGCCAAACATGTACAAGCCTTTCTCAATGTTCTTAATCATGTCGGCAGGCTTCAGCGGTGTTTTACCGGGCTGCAAGCTAACATTAGGCATCCGCTGAAACTGTATATTATCCCAGCTATCGGCAAAGCTGCAACCCTGCGATGCATTTAAACCGATAATATGTGCCTGGTCGCGGGTGGTTTGGTAATTGACCAGTATACCATTTTTGATAATGTCCCATTCTTTTGCTTGCACACCCTCATCATCGTAACCTACAGCGCCCAAACTGTTTGGCTGCGTTTTATCTGCTACAAAATTTACCACGTTGCTGCCAAAGTTGAACTTCTTACTCTCCCACTTATCAAGCGTTAAAAAACTGGTGCCTGCATAGTTGGCTTCGTAGCCCAAAACCCTGTCCAGCTCTGTAGGGTGCCCTACTGATTCATGTATGGTTAAAAACAAATTGGTAGGGTCAAGTACAAGGTCGTACTTACCAGGTTCAACGGGTTTGGCTTTTAGTTTTTCATCCACCTGTTGCGCCGCCATTCTTACATCTTCCAGCATATCATAGCTGCCTTTGTACAAGGGTATAACGCCGTTTATTTTGTCTTCGCTTCGCGGAAGTAAATACTCATAGCCCATACCCATAGGCGAGCCGAGTGAATTTCTGGTATCAAACTTACCGGTTTGCTTATCGGTTTTTGTAACGGTAAAAGTGGGCCAAATACGATGGATATCCTGGTCGATATAGGAGCCATCGGTAGAAGCAAAATACTTTTGCTCGTTTACCAAAAACAATGAGTTGTTAATGAAGTTTACGCTATTCTTCATGGCCACATCATTAGCCGAAAGCAATAAGTCAACCTTTTCTTTTATGGGTACTGTAAATGCATTGATCTGCATCGGCGTTTTCCAGCTAACCGTTCCATAACCTTTTTGAGGCGCAAGCCTAACCGGCTCAGTCAGCAATTTGGCATTGACTTTGGCTATCTGCACAGCAGTGTTAGTCGCCTTTACAATACTGTCCGTATCCATTTTATCGGTAGCGGCAAAACCCCAGCTACCATTGGCAATAACTCTTATACCAATGCCATACGATTCGGTGTTGCTAATGTTGTCAACCCGTGCTTCGCGGGTTACAATAAACTGCCTTAAATACCTGCCTATGCGCACATCAGCATACGTTGCACCCTTAGATTTGGCTGTGTTCAACACCACATCTGCAATGGCTTTTTTAGCAGCTACATCAATCGGCGTCTCCAAAAATCTTTCAGGTGAAATGGCTG
>JBBQVY010000071.1:0-20814 GCA_038211085.1 Chitinophagales bacterium
GCCATCCCCAGTTTGTCAATTTCGGTGCGTAAATAGCTGCCGGGTTTTGTCCAGTTGCCTTGTTGAATAATGCCGCGATGCATGTCAACAATATACATATTGCCATCTGGTCCGGTATAGGTATTAATGGGTCGGAAATTCATATCAGTAGAAGCAATAAACTCCTGCCGGTAATAGGCATTCTGGATAACTGTTTTGCCTTGCAGGTTCAGCACTTTGGCCCTGCGAATTATTCTTGCAACGGGTTCGCAAACCAGGTAATCACCTTCCAGGTCTTTGGGCAACGCATTGCCCCTGAAAATGGACTGACCGCACGAAGCTGTAAAATGATTTAAAGTAGAATCGGAGCGCAATCTTTTTTCGCCTCCTTGTACATCGGGTGTAGCGATGATAGGCCATACCTGCTGAAATTCGTCACTATACTGATCGGGTACATCCAGGGCACCATAAGCTGGATTTATTTGTGAACGCACCATAGGGCTTTCGCCACCGGCAGAAGAATAGAACAAGCGTCCATAGTCATCGTGTGTAACGCCCCATTGTCCGCCTGGCCCACTTGGTATGGTGTCTGGCCGCAACATTCCATTACTATAACGAAACCTTACCGGGTCGTAAGTAAGGTAAATGTAATTGTCAAGGTTCCAGTCCAGACCGCTGCGCTGGTGTTCCATATTGGCTTCGTTCACATTGTAGGCATCGTTGCTGTAAACGGTTCTCTTAGCATCGGCTTTGCCATCGCCATCGGTATCCTTATAACTGTTGATGGTAATGGTATTAGTCTCGTTCACCAGCAGTTCATGGTTAACACACAATATCATTCTTGGCAATAAAAGGCTATCAATGAACACGCTGCTCTTATCCATTTTACCATCATTGTTTGTGTCTTCCAACAGCATGATCCGGCTTTGGTTAAGGCGTTCGTTACTGGCATCTGCATCCAGCATATACGTAAGCATTTCGGCTACATACATTTTAGCATTGCCATCCCAGGCAATGGCAACCGGTTCTTTAATCATGGGTTCGCTGGCCACCATTTCCAGGTGATAGCCGGGGGGGAGGTTAAAGCTTTTCAGACTCTCTTCGGGACTTAAATATGCCGAGGAAGGAGTTGGATTAAATGTCCTGTCGGGATAAGGACTTTCATACTTTGAGGAGGCAGTATACTTCGAAACGCTGCAGGTATAAACCAGCATTGAAAAAGCAATCGATCCAAACACGTAAGTAAATCTTTTCATATGGTTTTTTTGTAGCAATAATTTTTATTTTGATTTTGCGGGGTAAGGGCTGGCTCCCATGGCATATTGAATTCCACCTAATAAATGCTGGCGGTACAAAGGATCCTCGTATGAGTTGCGGTCGTGTCCAAGTGCGGTATAAAATGCACGCCCCCCATCAAAGTTGTGATACCAGCTCATGGGATGGTTTTCGCCATTTTCACCACCTGTATAACTTCCTTCATCTATATTAATTAAAATATGAAGATCCAGTCCAATCCATTTAAAATTATAGAGCTCATCAAATCGTTTCCAAACGGCGGGTAAATGGGCGGTGGCGATGTTGTTTTGGTCAACCACATTAAAAACGGCTTCCTGTTGTTTGGGATGACTTTTAAAATAAGCGCCGTTCAGTTCGCCATACCAGGGCCAGTCGTATTCAGTATCGGAAGATGAATGAACACCAACAAATCCACCTCCATTATTGACGTAGGTTTTAAATGCAACTTGCTGTTCATCGTTTAAAACATCACCAGTTGTACAAAGAAAAATCACAGCCGAATATTTCTTAAGATTATCGATGGTGAACAAGGACGCATCTTCTGTGGTATCTACAGCAAACTTATTGGCATTGCCCAATTCCATAATGGCTTGCTTACCGCTGACTATCGCATTGGTATGCCTGAAGCCCTTGGTTTTGGTAAAAACTAAAATGCGTTGTGGTTTCGCATCAAGGTAGCTGCAAAAGAGTGTAGTTGCTATTAGCAGCAACATGCTTTTGAAAAGTGGAGATTTGAATTTCATATGGAAAGTATATGGTTGATGATTTTGTTAAGTGTTGTATGATACAAAGGTTTCATTAAAAGTATGTCAGAAAATGAGTTTTTAAATATCGGTCTTTGGTTATTAAAAAGATCATCGTTGCTTGTGACTAATAAATTATGCCCCAATGCCCTTTTACCACATAGACACATAAGAAACATAAGGTTTCACATAGATCAATTAAATCCCAACAACCCAATGACAAATGACCTGATGCCCTTTTACCACATAGACACATAGGAACATAAGCTTTCACATAAATCCATTAAATCCCCAAAACCAAATGACTAATGACCAATGACCTAATGCCCTAATGCCCCAATGACTAATGACCAATGACTAATGACTTATTTCCCCAACTGCTGATACACGAGTGCCGAAATCTTACGTGTCATGTTCCAGGCTTCGTTTTCAGAAGTCCAACTGGTGTCAGTATTATTTTGCGTGGCTACACAAAGCACATACTCACGGCCATTGCCTTTAACATACATCACCTCGCTGCGACTTGCATCTACTGCACCATTTTTACTGGCAACAAAAACACCGGCAGGTATTTGAGACAAGCCTTCCTCATCCCAATAGTTGCGGCTTAATTGTTTAAGCATCGCCGCATCTGTTTTACTTCCTAACAATTGGCCGGCAGCTATGCGTTGTAGAATACTAGCTATTTCACTGGGACTGGTCTGCCCCCATCCATACCGTGTTCGTATGGCTTCTCTGCCTGGGGTGCGACTGTTAACTCTTGTAACACTATAACCTAAACTATCCAGTATTTGGTTGATGAGTGTTCCACCACCTGCAAGGCTTTGCAACCATAGGCTGGCTGTATTATCGCTGGTGGTTAGCATCAACATGAGCACTTTACTTAACTCAATCTTCTCATTGTTTTTAAACGATCCAAGTATATCCACACCTGCGTATAGCAGGCTGTCTTTATAAACCAACTCCTGGTGGTACTGCAATTCGCCCCTTTTTATTTTATCCATAATTCCAAGCAGGATGGGGATCTTAACGATGCTGGCGGTAGAAAAAACGGTGTCAGCATTAATGGCAACTGTCTTATTTTTTTTAAGGTCGTATATGTAAACTCCTGCCTGCCCATGAAAGCCCTGCAACAGAACTTCAACATCTTTTTGCAATTTTTTATTGATACGTTGTGCCTGGAGGGTTATGGTTAGCATACTTAAGCAAACCAGAAGCAGGCATACAATTTTTTTCATGAAGATGCTTTTTATAGTCATTATTGAGTTTGATAATTTAATTGCCTTAAACCTATTCCTTATAACAAATCAGTAGTATGCTCCCCCTGTCCACCAACGCATTTGACTTCGGAATATATGCAGAAATTTTTATTTCATGGATTGACTGAGTTTTTTTTGAACACATCCTTCACCCGATAAAACTATTTATTTACCGATGAAATTAATGCAAGCGTCAAAATAACACGTATCCATAAGTGGTTTGAACAATTCAAAAATTAATCTGTCTATATTTACCACCTATTAAAAAGATTAATTGAATGAAGTTTGTTCTACCGGTCTTGATGCTTTTCAGTATTTTTTTTATGTCGTGTAAGAGTAAGAAAAAAGAAGTTACCAATACAAAGGGCCAGGCCCCGCAAATGGCAACTGTTGATGTTATAATTGTAAAGCCGGAAAACATTCAAAATACGGTAGAAGCTAATGGAAGTGTAATTGCAGGCGAAACTGTAGAAATCAAGCCTGAGATAAGCGGTCGTATTGTTTACCTGAACGTTGCGGAGGGATCACGAATTGGACAGGGAACGGTTATAGCCCGAATAAGCGATGCCGATCTGAGAGCTCAGCAAAACAAAGTAAGAGTACAACTAGACCTTGCAAAGAATACGGTAGAACGATACAAGAAACTTCTTGACATTCAGGGCATCAATAAGGCTGATTATGATATTGCTCTTAACCAGGTAAACAGCCTGAATGCAGACATTCAAATATTAAATGCTGAAATTGCCAAAACCGTTATCAAAGCTCCCTTTAGTGGCGTCTTGGGATTGAGAATGATTAGTATGGGTGCCTATGTTACTCCTGCAAATGTGCTTACTACTTTAAATAAAATTGATAAAGTAAAAATTGATTTTACATTACCCGAGTCCTATGCAAATTTATTAAAACGGGGTGGGCAGGTTGTAGTAGAAGTGGACAATAGCAGTGCACGCCGCAGGGCAACTATACTTGCTATTGAACCGCAAATAAGTACAACTACCCGAAACATTATTGTAAGGGCAGCATTGGAAGGTGCCGGTATAAGGCCGGGCAGTTTTGTAAAAGTATATGTTGAAGCCGGGGACGCCAGTGGAATATTAGTTCCTGCAAATGCTATTATACCAGATGCAAGGGCCAAGCAGGTTGTGGTGGTTAAAAACGGGAAAGCAAAGTTTACAGAGATCAATACAGGGGTTCGCAAAGAAGGGTCTGTTGAAGTAACCAGTGGGTTGGCAGCAGGAGATTCAGTTGTGGTAACAGGGGTTTTGTTTGCCCGGCCCAATATGCCGGTTAAAGTAAGAAGCGTAAAGCAACTGGCCGAGGTAATTCAATAGAAAGCGACAAGTGATATTTCACGTTAGTTTTTAGCATTTGCTGCTGATAACTTACTGTCAGATTTTATAGCTGAATAAAGCGGAACAGACAAACGGAGCCCTTCGACGAGCTCAGGGTAAACTGGCAAGTATGATCCATTCATTCCAAAAGTTTACTACCAAATATTTTAAAACTATACCAGGGTTTAGCAAATGAATATATCAGAATTATCACTCAGGCGCCCGGTACTTGCAACCGTAATCAGCATCCTCATTGTGCTTTTTGGTGTAGTAGGTTTTACTTTTTTAAGCGTTCGCGAATACCCGGCTATTGACCCTCCTATTGTAAACGTTCGTACCTCTTACACCGGAGCAAACTCAGACATTATTGAAACACAGATTACGGAACCACTTGAAAAAGCCGTTAATGGAATTCCGGGTATTAAAAGCATTCAATCGTCGAGTGCGGCGGGTTCCAGCAATATTACTGTGGAGTTTAACCTTGATGTTTCGATGGAGGAAGCAGCTAACGACGTGCGGGATAAAGTGGGCCAGGCAGTTCGGAATTTACCGCAGGATGTTGATGCCCCGCCTGTTGTAAGTAAGGCAGATGCCAGCAGCGATTTTATCATTATTCTGGCGTTGCAAAGCCGTTCTAAAAGTTTGCTGGAACTCAGTGATTATGCCGAAAATGTATTGACCGAACGTTTGCAAACCATAAATGAAGTAAGTGCCATAAACATGTTTGGGCAAAAGCGCTATGCCATGCGCATCTGGCTACAGCCGGATAAACTGGCATCGTTCAACATTTCTTTTAACGAGGTACAGGCTGCTTTGGACCGTGAAAATGTTGAACTACCTGCCGGTAAAATTTCAGGAAATAATACAGAACTGGTTATCCGTACCCTTGGACGACTGACCACAGAAAAGGATTTTAGCAACCTGATCGTGCGCCAGGATGCAGGTAGTATTGTTCGTTTATCTGACGTAGCCAAAGTAGAATTAGGGCCTGAAAATGAAGAATCGAGTTGGAAGTACAATGGCGTGAATGCAGTGGGTCTTGCCATCATTCCGCAACCAGGCGCTAATTACATAAATATTTCTGATGAGTTTAATAAACGAATAGCAGAAATAAAGCGCACTGAGAAAGCAGATATCGATATTAACGTACTGATTGATACTACGAAAAATGTACGCAAATCGCTGGAGGAAGTAAAAGAAACACTCATCATTTCGCTGTGCCTGGTAATACTGGTGATCTTCTTTTTCTTTAGAAACTGGCTAATTGCTATACGTCCGTTAATAGACATTCCCATCTCTTTGATTTCGTGTTTCTTTATTATGTACCTGGCGGGATTTTCTATAAATGTGTTGACCCTTTTGGCTATAGTGCTGGCAACAGGTTTAGTGGTGGATGACGGCATAGTAGTTACTGAAAATATATTTAGAAAAATGGAGGATGGCATGCCCATTCGTAAGGCTGCATTAATTGGCAGTAAAGAAATTTACTTTGCTGTTATAGCTACGTCCATAACACTGGCTGTAGTGTTTTTGCCCGTTATCTTTTTACAGGGTTTTGTGGGTAGGTTGTTTAGAGAGTTTGGAGTGGTGGTTGCAGGTGCTGTATTGGTTTCTGCCCTTGTCTCCCTTACCCTTACGCCGGTGCTTAACGTGGTAATGACTAAAAAGAGTGGGCACGGTAAATTTTATGAACGTACCGAGCCCTTTTTTAAGGGAATGGAAAACGGCTATAAAAGCATGCTAACCAGCTTTATAAAAGTGCGGTGGATGGCCTGGGTTCTTGTAGCTATTTGCGGCGGTTTAATTTACTTTATTGGCAAGTCTACCCCTAATGAAATTGCTCCATTGGAAGACAAGAGCAGCATCCGTTTGGGCATTACCGGCCCCGAAGGTGCCAGCTATGAATACATGGTAAATTCCGGTGAAAGCCTGGTAAACTTTTTATATGATTCAGTACCTGAGCGGGACTTTGTATTTGGTGCCATTCCAGGTTTTGGAGGATCGGGTGTTAACTCAGGCAGCCTGCGGATTGCCCTTACACAGCCTGGTGACAGAACACGTACGCAAACTGAAATAGCCCGCGACCTTCAAAAAAAATTGAGCAGGTTTAATAATGTACGGGCCATTCCGGTTGAAGAACAAACCATATCTGTTGGTGGTGGACGTGGACAGTTACCTGTACAGTTTATAATTCAAAACCTGAATTTTGATAAGATAAAAGCAGTGATCCCGAAGTTTTTAGAAGAGGCTAAAAAGGATCCGACTTTTGCAAACGTTGATGTGAATTTGAAATTCAATAAGCCTGAGCTACAATTAGAAATTGATCGTATAAAAGCCAAAGATCTTGGCCTGTCAATAACAGATGTAGGCAGTGCAGTACAAAGTGCCTTTAGCGGTAGAAGAGCCGGTTATTTTATAATGAACGGACGCCAGTATGAAGTAATTGCGCAGGTTGAAAGAACGGACCGTAATGAGCCGGTTGATATTGATAAAATTTATGTTCGCAACAGCCGTAACGAAAACATACCGTTGAGTGCTGTAGTTAGCATGAAGGAAAATAGCAACCCTCCAACCCTCTATCACTATAACAGGTTTAAGGCAGCAACCATCCAGGCATCGCTGGCCGAAGGAAAAACTATAGGCGATGGGGTTAAAGTAATGAGAGATATAGCAAACCGGTTGCTTGACGAGTCGTTCCATACAGATTTGGGTGGCCCGTCAAGGGATTATGCAGAAAGTTCGTCCAATACTTCTTTTGCATTTGGCCTTGCACTGGTGTTGATCTACCTGGTATTGGCTGCACAGTTCGAAAGTTTTACGGATCCTTTTATCATTATGGTTACCGTACCACTGGCGCTGGCAGGGGCATTATTAAGTCTTTGGATATTTGGGCAAACGCTTAATATTTTTAGCCAGATAGGTATGATTATGTTGATTGGTCTGGTTACAAAGAATGGAATCCTAATAGTTGAATTTGCCAATCAAAAACGCGAAGATGGCATACCAAAGGTGCAGGCAGTTTTAGAAGCTTCTACGCAAAGGTTACGACCCATTTTAATGACGAGCCTTGCTACTTCGCTTGGTGCGCTGCCCATTGCATTAAGCCTGGGTGCTGCTGCAACCAGCCGTATTCCGCTGGGTATTGTGGTGGTGGGCGGTATCATGTTCTCATTGATACTTACCCTGTTTGTAATACCGGCCGTTTATACCTTCATGTCGGGTACACACAAAAAAGGTAAGAACAAAGAATATGATGAAATAGTAAGGGAGCAGTTGGTAAATGGAGAGTTATTGCAACATCCACAGGCCGTGCAACCGGTGTAAACTTATACCTGTTTGTTAGTAAGCGAAGAGATTGCTTTCCGAAAATGATGATCTTAAAATAAAGGACCAGGTTCTAATTTTGATAATATGATGCGATTTTTTTGCGTACTTGTTTTGATGGGGGTGCTGGGTAAAGCAGAAGCACAATATTTAACGCTTGATGAAGCAATAAGCATTGCACTAAAAAACAGCCTTAATGTAGAAGTGGCCCGTAATAATTTTGAAGCAAGTCAAATTAATAATAACCTTGCCATCGCCGGGGGCATACCCACAGTCTCTGCTTCGGTAACCGACAATCAATCCCTCACGAATATAAATCAACGCCTGAGCAATGGCACTACCATAAAGCG
Source organism: Chitinophagales bacterium (assembly GCA_038211085.1). Taxonomy (GTDB): domain Bacteria; phylum Bacteroidota; class Bacteroidia; order Chitinophagales; family Chitinophagaceae; genus Segetibacter. The sequence goes on from JBBQVY010000071.1 coordinate 8,283, forward strand.
CAATGGTAATAAGAACAATGCTTTAAATGCCGGCCTTGATGTAGACTATTTATTGTTCAACGGCTATAGGGTTCGTTATACCAAATCAAGACTGCAGGCTATAGAAAAGCAGTCTTCGTACGACATTAGTTTACAAATGCAAAACCTGGTGGCCAGTGTAATGGTTAAGTATTACGACATTGTAAGGCAAGACGATTATTTACAAACACTGGAGCAGTCTATAAATGTTACCAACCAAAGACTAAAGCTGGTAGATGCAAGGCAAAGTGTGGGGCTTGCAAATAATGCAGATACTTACCAGGCCCGGTTAGATTTAAATGCCAGTAAGCAGGAATTCCTGTCTCAACAATTAATTTTAGACCAGGCCAAGTCTGATTTATTAACACTGCTAACGCTTAAGCCAGATAGTGCCATTGCTATTAAAGACACCATTATTGTTGATAAATCAGTTGACCTTGAAATAGTAAAAAACAACCTGAAAATTAACCCCGCATTTTTAACCGCCGACCAGCAGACAATTATCAATGAATTGCTTGTTCAGGAAATTGGTGCCCGCAGATATCCTGCTGTCTCCATTCGCAGCGGCTACAATTATGTTCGCAGTAAAAATGGTGCAGGGTTTACATTACTCAACCAAAACTCAGGTCCTTTTTTGGGGCTGGGCGTACAGATACCCATCTTTAACGGGAGTATTGTAAAACGCCAGCAAAGCATAGCACGTATTGACATAAAGAATGCCGTTAACGAAAGAGAATTATTGTTGAATGACCTGGAGAACTTTGCGGTGAAAGCCTGGCTGGCTTATAAAAACAACCTTGAGCGCCTTGATACAGAACGCGAAAATAATCGTGTGGCAGCAGACCTTCTTAGCCTTGTTGAGCAACGATTTCAATTAGGGGTAGGCACCATAGTAGACTTGCGGGAAGCACAAAGAAGTTTTGTTGATGCAGGATTTAGATTAACCAATTTGGCTTACGCAGCCAAGGTGGCAGAGATAGAATTGAAGCGTTTGGCGAGTATGTTGGTGAAATAGGTCATTGGTCATTGGTCATTAGGTCAATAGTCATCAGGTCAATAGTCATCAAGTCATTGGTCAATAGTCATTAGGTCAATAGTCATCAGGTCATTGGTCAATAGTCATTACTGAAAGCCGTCATGCTGAATTCATTTCAGCATCCCCTGGAAAACAAATAACGCTTAATGCCCAACGCATAAAGCTCAACGTAAAACCTTCTCCTCTATAGCCGTCATGCCGAATTTATTTCAGCATCTCCTGGAAAATATTAATACTTAGGGCAGAACTCATAGCTCTCAAAATAGCGAAATAAAACTTTGTGAAACGGAGATGTACGTTTAGATCAAATAAGCAATTTTAATAACGACAAAAGCGCTTACCTGGTCTGCATTATTTTATCTATAGCGCAACCTGTTTGTTAGGTTTTCTTAATGCTCTCATCGAAAGAACGAAACCCAATACGGGTACCATAATTGCAAAAAACATGAGGATTGATCGCTGCGTACCAGTAATCAAATGAACAGAATATGCTAACCGGATGCGCCTGATTGCAGCAATCATTAAAGAAATATTTGTTACCAAAAAGGCTATCAATATTATTTCGAACTGCGACATAGGGGTGTTTTATTTAAGAACTTGTAATATAATCATCTGCTACCTACAATTACTATTTTAGTAACCAATCGCTCCTTCCCTTTATCGTCTCTTACCAATACCAAATACACACCACTTGCAGCGGTTTCTCCTTTATAATTAAGTCCGTTCCAAACTGCTTGTCCACCCAGTGATCGGGTTTGATACACCAGCCTGCCACTAAGCTCTGCAATTTTTACAACTGCATTATTTGGTAAACCTTTAATGGCAATGCTACCCTTATAACCGGGTGGTACGGGGTTCGGAAATACCAATGCTTCAGCCGTGGTCGGGGTTGCTTCAACAGCCGTGCTTCTATAGCTGCCAATGCCTTTAAAGGTTGAAAAATATACTTCGCCTGTAGAAGGGTCAATGGCAATATGATTAACATCGTTGCTTAGCAGCGGACTGTTATCTTCCGTAAAACGAAGCAACGTTTTTTCTCCATCTGCACTAATCAGCCAAACACCATTGCGGGTACCTATCCACTTACGATTGGCAGCATCAACGGCTATGGTATGTACTTCTTCATTCTGAAAAAGATACCCTGCAAACCGGTCTTGTTGCGCTACAGGTAAGATAGCTTCGCAGGCATTGCCTTTAAAAATGTCTGAAGCACATTGAACTATGCCAATACCTTTAGCCGTGCCGATCCAAATAAAGCCATCCTTATCTTTTGCAGTACAAAACACATTGTTATCGGGCAGGTTGCCGTTGCCTTTTCCTGTTCGCAGGTACTTCCACTGGTCGTCGTTTAGGTTGTCAATCGATGCCCCGTGATTGTACACAAAAACACCATTGCCTCTTGGACTAACTATCCACAGTTGGTTGGCATCATCCGTCAGCAATTGGCTAACCGCATTTTCAAAATGGAAAAAGGGTATGGCAAAACTTTTAAAAGTTCCACCAGGTTTGCGAACACTTATGTTTTGCAAAGCACCGTAATTGCTCATCCATAAATTGTTTTGCTGGTCAAATGCAAGACCACTTACCCGGTAGCTTAAAGGGTCGCCAATGGCAGGTTGTAAAGAGGAGTTTTGCTTAAAAATTTGAATGGTATTTTCTTGAATATGGGCCAATCCACCTCCATAACTTCCTGCCCACAGGCTGTTGTCTGTTGGGTCGGCAGCAATTGTAATAAAATCTAAAACAGTATCAAGGACAGGTGCATTGAACGCACTTTTATAGCTCCAGTCGCCATTGGTAAAACTGTAAATACCAGTACGGTTATAACGTGCATTCCATGCATCGTTTACTTCACCTGCAGCAACATGTAAAGTTCCATTGGCTAAGATCATTTCGCCGTTGGCCGGCCCTGGTGGGCCGTTTGGTATAAACCGTTCAACACTGTTTGTAAATTTCGAAAGACCCCCAAAATAATCAGCAATCCAAACGGCATTTTGTGCAATGGTAGCACTGTAAGGGTAGGAGATGATACCGCTTTGCGCTAATACTTTTTCAATGGTACCGGTACTGCTTACAACCAAAACCCTGCTGGCACCCTGCAACGTTCGCTGGCAAACCAATATCTTATTTTGCGCTGTGGATATGCTTACAATTGGCCAGGCTGCATCAGCATAAAAAATGCTTCCATCAATGTTATATAGGCTATCGTTTTTTAATGCAATTATTTTGCTGGCAACATGCTCCACCATGTTTACTGCCCCTTGTGAAATGCTATTTATTAATCGCCAGTTTCTATAGTCAGCAAGATTACCTGTAGAAATTGAAGCACGTTTTAAACCCTCGTTTGTGGCAGCATAATAAAATTGACCATCGGTGGTAATGCCGTTTACCTGCACCTGCTGCCCACCACTACCAATTAGCCAGGTGTCGCTTATTTCGTATCGGTCAAGGTCGGCAACAATCACTCCAAGGCCGCTGCACAAATAGGCTTTTTTATTAAGGCAATACACACTCAAAATATTCTTGTTGCCGCTAACCGTACTGCGTTTTATATCACTTATGTTTTTTACAATGCCATCTTTTATAACATCAACATTACTGTTATTATACACTACAACCAGTTGGCCACTGGCCTCATCAAAACCAATGCAACTCACTCCAATATCGTTTAAGCCGTTAACCTTACTATACCGCCTGGTGTTATTGGTTGCATCAACGCTAAACACATTATTTGTAGTGGCACAAAACACCACGTTGTTAGCACTTACTACTTGTATGGCATTGTTATAACCCAGGTGTTCGCGCCATTGACCAATGGGTTGCAATTGCGGTTGACTGTAACAATATTGATTACTGAAGAGCGTAAGCAGAAAAAGGGAAATGATGGTACGGGCTTTTAAACACGGATGATGCTTTGCTTGCGACGCTCCGTTTAACACTTGGGTTCTTTGTTCGGCTTTGTAGAGTAGCATGTATTTAGAAGACTGATGGCAGTTGTATATAGCATATACATGCGGAAAACTGAGCTGCATAGATGCGGAGTTAGTAATGCTTATGATTACTTGCAGCAGCCTGTTTAAGTACCACTGCAAACCCTGCTTAATAGATAACCATAAGTTGAAATGATAGCCCCGATTGAAGTGGAAAGCCCGTACACCGCAAAAGCGGTGGCGGACTTGCAACGCAAAGCGGGACCACCGATTGGTATTGATTAAAAAGTCGTGCTTCAAATATTTCAATTTAATAGTCTTCTTTATTTTATATAGCCCTACATTGTTACCTGCGTAAAGTTACCAGAAATCATTTTTGACCATTTGTTTAATCCGTTTCTTTGCTGCACCCTTTTTTATAACAACAATATTGTTTGTCTATGTGGTTTACTTTAGGTAATTGGATAATTAAGAACCGCGTTTCCTTACTAATAGCACTGTTACTTACCACCTGCGTTATGGGCTATTATGCCAGTAAGGTGGAGTTGAGCTACGAGTTTGCACGTGCTATACCTACAGACAATCCTAAGCATAAAGAGTACCAGCTCTTCAGGCAACGCTTTGGCGATGATGGAGGATTGATGGTGATTGGTGTTGAAACAAAAGACTATTACTCAGTTAAAAACATAAATGCGCTTGTTGACCTGGGTAAAAACCTTAAGAAAATAAAAGGAGTAGAATCTATTTTAAGTATTGCTGAAGCAGTTACGCTCATTAAAAATGATTCTACCGAACGACTGGTGGCTAAAAAAATATTCGCTCCAAACATTGCCACGCAACAGCAGGTAGATAGTGGCCGTGCTGCATTTGAGAACCTTCCTTTTTATAACGGTCTTTTATACAATCCCGCAACCTATACTTACCTAACCGGTATAGGTTTAAACAAAGATCTTATTAATACAACACGGCGTACTGATTTGGTTGCAAGCATTATGAAGGAGGTGGACATTTATGAAAAAGCCACCGGATTTAAAGTGCATGAAAGCGGGCTGCCGTTTATACGTACTACCCTAAGCGACCTTGTAAAAAAGGAAATGAAATATTTTCTGTTAGGCTCCCTTATACTTTCAGCTATTACACTGCTTATATTTTTCAGGTCGGTAAGCTCTATGATCATGAGCCTTATGGTTGTAATGATTGGCGTTATTTGGAGTGTGGGTACCGTTGTTTTAATGGGGTACAAGATTACGTTGCTCACGGCACTAATTCCGCCATTAATTGTTGTGATAGGGGTGCCCAATTGTATTTACTTTTTAAATAAATACCACACTTCTATAAAAACATCCGGCGATAAAAGAGGCGCTATAGTTAACATGGTGGGCCGCATGGGTATTGTAACCTTATTTTGTAACATTGCTGCTGCCATTGGCTTTGCGGTTTTTGCTTTAACTAAAAGTGCCATACTAAAAGAGTTTGGAGCTGTTGCCGGGTTAAACATTATGGTATTGTTTGTTATATCCCTCATATTTATTCCGAGTGTACTAAGCTTTTTGCCGCTGCCACAACCCAGGCAGTTGAAATATCTTGATAATAAAGTGCTTATTTCATTTTTGGAAAGGATAGAGCGTTGGACCATACACCATCAAAAGCCGGTGTATATAGTTACAATCATTGTTACAGGTATTGCTATTGCCGGCATTTTCCGGTTAAAAAGCGAAGGGTTTATTGTTGATGACTTACCCAAAACTGATAAGATTTACACAGACCTGAAATGGTTTGAGAAAAATTTTGGTGGCGTTATGCCCCTTGAAGTAGTAATAGATACCAAAAAGAAAAATGGAGTAACAAGCTCATTAAAAGCATTGGACAGGATTGAAGAGTTTAGTAACTACATAAGACAGGACAGCAATGTAGCCCGCCCATTAAATATTGTGGAAGGTTTGAAGTTTGCCAAACAGGCATATTACGATGGAGACAGCCTTAGCTACACAGCACCCTCAGAATTTGATATGCCCTTTTTAGCTCCATACTTAAAAGGCAAAAAGGATACAACTAAAGCGAATGCTGCATTCAATAATCTGTTAACTGGTTTTATCGATTCAAACAAGCAGTTTACACGTATAAGCATTAGTATGAAGGATATTGGCAGTATAAAGCTTCCGGTGCTGCTTGATACGTTTCAGCAACACGCCAATGCCATATTTGATACTGCTAATTACAATGTAAAGTTTACAGGTGCCAGCGTTACTTTTTTAGAGGGCAGCCGTTTTATTATCAACGGGCTAAAAGAAAGTATCATGTGGGCCTTCCTTTTAATATCCCTCTGTATGCTGTACCTGTTCAGGTCGTTTAAAATTCTTATATGCTCATTGATACCTAACGTGGTACCCTTAATTATTACGGCTGGTGTTATGGGTTGGGCGGGGGTTTCTTTAAAACCTTCTACTGTTTTGGTCTTTAGTGTTGCATTGGGTATTGCTATTGATGTAACTATACGTTTCCTGGTAAATTATAAACAGGAATTGCCTGTTCACCAGCACCATGTAGAGAAAACCCTCATACAAACTATACGGCATACCGGTATTAGCATTATTTACACTTCACTGGTTTTAATTGCAGGATTTATAATTTTTTGCTTTAGTGGCTTTGGGGGTACCAAAGCATTGGGTTGGCTAACATCCCTCACGCTTGTGGTAGGAACCATTACCAACCTGGTATTACTTCCGGTGCTTATTCTTACCTTAAAAAAGAAGTAATAAAATTGGTGTTTATTGCATTTCTAAAAATTTTTATTGGTTAAGACAGCAGTTTTTGAATATTATTTGTCAATAACAGGCTTTTAATATTTAAAAACACAAATGCACATGAGAAAATTTTTATCCCTTTTAGGGTCGCTTGTCCTATTATTTGGGCAGGTACAGGCCCAAACACGATCGTTGTCAGGCCGAATTACTGATAGCAAAGGCGAACCGCTTTCCAACGTTTCAATAGTAGCTCAACCCTCGGGCGGTGGAACAGTTACAAATGCTGATGGAAGATTTACCCTGGTAGTTCCTTCAGCCTCAAGATCCCTTCAAATTTCTTACATCAACTTTGCTACGCAAAATGTAAACATCGGAAGCAATACTTCTTTTGATGTAAAACTTGCCGAGCTGGATGGTAAATTAACAGAAGTGATAGTAACGGCCTTTGGTATAAAAAGAGACAAAAAAACACTTGGTTATGGAGTAACGCAATTAAGCTCCGAGGAAGTAACACAGGCCCGTCAAACCAACATTACTAATGCGCTTGCAGGTAAGGTTCCGGGTGTACGTATCAGCGGATCGGGTGGTGCTTTTACTGGTTCGAGCATTATAATACGGGGGTTTACTACGTTTACGGGTAGCAATCAGCCATTATTTGTTATTGATGGGGTTCCGTTTGATAACACTGGTGGTGGACAAGCTTTGCAAGCCGGTGCGCCGGTAAGTAACCGTGGTATTGATATTAACCAGGACGACATTGAATCGATGAGCGTACTGAAAGGTCCTTCAGCGGCAGCTTTATATGGATCGAGAGCATCTAATGGTGTAATATTGATTACTACCAAAAAAGGGCGATTCAATCAAAAGAACAACGTACAATTTACCAGCAGCTACCAGGTAGAAAACATTAACCGTTTGCCCGATCTTCAGAACGAATATGCCCAGGGAAGTAATGGCGCTTACATCAATACCAACTCATCTTCGTGGGGACCCAAAATTATTGGCCAGACTGTTACCAACTTTTTTGGACAACAGGAGCAACTTGCAGCTTACCCCGATAACCTGAAAGACTTCTTTCAAACAGGGGAGAACTTTCAAAATAATATAGCATTTTCTGGTGGCAGCGATAAAAACACGTTCCGTTTTTCTTATGGTAACAATATTGCTACCAGCATTATTCCAATCAACCGGTTGATGAGGCACAACGTCTCATTGAACTCTACTTCAAAAATAACCAACAAGCTTTCTTCTACTATTTCTATTAATTATTCAAATAATAAATCGCGAAGAACACAGCAGGGTAACCAGTTAAGCAACCCATTGTTCAGAGCCTATTTTATTCCGCGTAGTTACGATTTAACCAATCAGCCATTCGAAGATGCCGTGGGCAACCAAACCTTCTATGGTGGCGAAGACAATCCATACTGGACCATTAAGCACAACCGGTTTAACGATGAAATTAATCGTGTGTTTGGTAATGCATCGCTTAATTATAAATTCAATAATAATATATCTGCCGATTACCGCCTTGGCAACGATGTGTACAATGTAATCTCTCATGGTTACGACCAATTGAATGCCAGGGGCGGTGCCAACACTGCGGCTAACGGTGCCGGTGGTGTAGTGGAGAACAGGAACTTTTACCGCAGTTTAAACTCAAACTTCTTTTTAACCGGTACCAAACGCATAGGGCTAATTAATGCCACAGCTATTTTGGGTAACGAAATTTCGCAGATATTTAGAAATAACAGCCAGGGTGTAGGCCGCGGTGTTATTGTTCGCGATTTTGAACAACTGAGCAATACTACCAACCAGCAGGCTTTCCAAAGCAGGTCGCAGGTTAGGTTGATTGGTTTGTATGGCGATTTTACTTTTGCTTACAAGAGTATAGCTAACCTAAACTTTACTTTACGTAACGACTGGTCTTCCACTTTTAAACAAGGCAACCGTTCTTATTTATACAATGCTATTGCAGCAACTATTAACGTAACAGAACTATTTCCTGAAATTAGGGGCAGTGTATTGGACAACTTGAAAATCAGGGGAAATATAGCTAAAGTGGGTAAAGCGGGTACTGACTTTGTTTACGGTACAGATAGCTATTTTCAATCAGGAGGTGCTTCTGATGGTTTCGGTCCACGGATTGATTTTCCATTTAGCGGATTACAAGCTTTCTCTTTGGGTAATACTGCCGGCGATCCAAATTTAGGACCTGAATTTACTACCAACAAAGAGATTGGTTTAGAGGCAAGTTTTTTTGGCAGCCGCATTACTTTGGAAGGTACCGTTTACAGGCAAAAATCAAGAGACCTTATTTTCTCTGTTCCTGTTTCAGGAACTACCGGTATTACTGCAGTTACTCAAAATGCAGGCTCTATGACTAACAAAGGTGTTGAAGCTGCATTGACGGTTGTACCCGTTCGTACTACAAACTTTACCTGGTCTGCAACTGCCAACTTTACCAAGTTTAAAAGCATTGTAGATGAATTGGCCAATGGTGTTGCCAATATATTTTTAGGTGGATTTACCACACCCAACATTCGTTTGATAGCAGGAGAGGAGTATGGCCAGCTTTATGGAAATGCCTACCAGAGAGATGTTAAAACTGGGCAGGTAATTGTAGGTGCCAATGGTTTGCCGTTAATAACTACAGGTGTTCAAAATATAGGTAACCCAAATCCAAAGTATTTGTTGGGTATCAACAATAGCTTTAGCTACAAAGGCATTTCGTTAAGTGTTTTATTGGATATTAAAGAAGGTGGCGACCAATACAGCCGTAACATTGCCGATTTAAGAAGAAATGGTGTGGCTATTGAGACTGCAGAGTTCAATAGGTTTAATACGGATGGCACTGTTTCTAAACCATACATTTTTGCTGGGGTATATGCAAATGGACAGCCCAATACAACTGCAATAACTGCTCAACAATATTGGGGTAACAGTGGAGTGTTTTCAGCCGCCGAGGGTTTTGTTGTAAATACATCATGGTTCCGCGTAAGAGAGGCAGCTTTATCTTACAAACTGCCTAAAAAATTATTAGGTAAATCTCCGTTTGGTAATGCAGAATTTTCTGCTTTTGGAAGAAACCTGTTTTTAAGAGCTAAAAACTATCCACACTTCGATCCCGAGCAAAACGCCCTTGGTATTAGTAATGCACAGGGTCTTGAATTTAATGCTTTGCCACAAACAAGAAGCATGGGTGTTTCTCTTAAATTCTCACTTTAATAAAATAATACAGACAAATCAGAAATATGAAAAAAATACAATTTTCAGTAATCATATTGATCTTTTTTACAGTAGCGTTTACCTCATGTAAAAAGTATCTCGATATAAATACCGACCCGGATGCAATTCCCGCGTCGAACCCGCCAATTGCCCAGTTATTAACGAACGCTCAAATTAACCAGGCATTTATTAATGGCGGTGATCTTTACAGGTATAGTGCATTGATCGTGCAACATCTTTCAGGGCAGGCAAGCCAGCCAAACCAAACTTATGAGTATGGCAGGTTTAACATAACGGGCAGCGACCAAAATAACCTTTGGTCAACCATTTATGCTACTGTTTTGAACGACCTCGAGATCATTATTGAAAATGCCAAAACGGGAAACAGCCCTCATTATTCTGGCGTAGCCAAAGTATTAAAGGCATTTCAATACCAGGAAACTATAGATACCTATGGCGATATACCTTATACTGAAACACAGTTGCAGGTAGCAAACCGTAACCCAAAATACGACAAGGCTGAGGATACTTACAAAAGCCTGATTACCTTACTGAACGAAGCGATTACCGAGGTAAATGCTACCACCAGTAATTTAAGCCCGGGATCAAATTCGCTTAATTACGCTTCATCAAATTTTGCATCAGTAAAAGCCAACTGGGTAAAACTGGCAAATGTTTTAAAGTTGAGAATCTTATTGCACTACAGCAAAAAGGATCCTGCTTTTATGGTGGCTCAAATGAATACCCTGATTGCGGGTGGTGGTCCATTCTTTACCTCGAATGCGGATAATTTCCAGGTTAAGTTTGTGGATGCTCCCAATGCCCGTAATCCGATTCATGCATTTGAATTGTCGAGGGCTAACTATCTTTTCGCCGATCAAACGCTCGTTAGCTTAATGAACAGCAAAAGCGATCCGAGGAGAGCAACTTATTTCACACCGTTCCCTTTCAATTCCAGCCCTGCAACGTATAAAGGTGTGTCTCCCGGCGATGCTGCCAATGTAAACTACAGCCGCATGCATACTTATTTACGTGGTGCAGTATCAGGAACAGCTACACCAAATGCAGCCGGTGGTATTAACGCAACCGCCTTAACCTATACAGGCGATGCCCCGATAAGAATGATTACCTATCATGAGTATTGTTTTATAAGGGCTGAAGCTGCCTTGAGAGGAGTTGGCATGCCTGCCGATGCACAAGTGTGGTTTACCAATGGTATTACTGCCTCGATGCAACTTGCCGGGGTTTCAGCAACTGATATTACTGCATACCTGGCATTAAATGGTTTGTTGGTTGGTACCGCCGCTGAGCAAATTAAGCAGGTAATTGAAGAGAAATATGTGTCATTGTATGGTGTTGCTGTTGAACCCTGGACAGATTACAGGAGAACAGGTTTCCCTGTTTTAACTGCTCCGTCCAATGCAGTAGAAAGTGCAATACCCCGTTCATTATTTTATCCTCAATCAGAAATTGATTTGAATACAAGTATTCCGGGTCAAAAGGCAAATTTGCAAACAAGGGTGTTTTGGGATACACCTTAGTATTTCACACATCATAATTAAATGCCGTCAGAAAAATCTTTTTTGACGGCATTTTTTATTTTGTAAAGTAGAAAGAGGTAGGGTCAGGCCTGTAACTGTCAAAGATCATAGCCCTGATTAAAATGACTGTTTTCCTCTTTGTAAATGAAAAACCTGCGGGTTTGCCGTTTATAAAAGAATAAATCCATTGCTCATATATGACGCTACTTATGTTAAAGAGTGCTAATCGACATGAATTGTTAATTATATTGCAGCCCCTTTGAAAAATCTCTTGAATTGGAGGTATAAGTCAAATTGCGTAGCAATGAATTATTAAAAATTTATTAAAAAGTGGTTCGCTCAATATGCAGCAATTGATCTTTTTTACTTGTCAACTTTAACTCAGGTTTTTTTACCCAGGGGAATTTTTTTCTAAAATCAAAAAACATCATGACAAAATTTTTAATGACGCTGTTGTGCATTGGATTGGCAGTAGGCCAGTTATTTGCACAGAACCGTACTATCACCGGAACTGTAACAAGTCCGGATGGTAATGCGCTTGTGGGAGCAACTATTAATGTTGCCGGAAGTTCACTAAGTACTGCTACAGGATCTGGTGGAACCTTTTCTATTAGTGTGCCTTCATCTGCCAAAGAATTATTGGTATCGTATGTAGGATATAGTTCTACAAAGGTTTCAATTGGAAGCCAGCAGAATTATAGAGTAATACTAACCAGTTCTTCATCCGATCTTGAAGGTGTTGTGGTAACGGGCTATAACAGGGTTAAAAAAGCACAATATGCAGGCGCGGGAACTAAGGTAACAGCAGAACAAATCAATTTTGTGCCTGCAGCATCTTTTGACCAAATGTTACAGGGTCGTGCACCGGGTTTGTTGGTTACCTCAGGTAGTGGCCAACCAGGTACTGCTGCAAGGGTTCAAATACGTGGTGCGGCCTCCATAACAGGTGGTAACTCTCCCTTGTACATCTTAGATGGACAGCCTGTTGAAGGAGCAGTTTTTGCATCTTTAAACCCTGCTGATTTTGAAAGTGTTGAC
>JBBQVY010000072.1:0-20757 GCA_038211085.1 Chitinophagales bacterium
ATATAAGTCAAGGTATGTTTGACTGATAACTATATCATCAGCATGATCAAATCGCTTTTCGGGCAACCATTTATTCCTGCTGCCGATAGCCATTAATGAGTCAAGTAACACCGGTGATTTGGTAGTTTTATATGCGGCTACCACACCCGTGTAAAAAGCAGCATTCGTCCACGAATTTTCAGTTTGGTTATTGCTGTGTTTAAGTTGCCAGTCAGCCACCTTTAGCATCACATCTTTTATGTAGGCTTTTTGAAACTCTTTGTGTGGCTGCGAAAATATTGGCTGCATACACACAAATAATCCTGCTAAAAAAGCAACAATGTATCGGCTATTCATTTTCTTATGGCTTTATAAAATTGTAATTGTAGGTAGTAGTAATGTTATTTAAGGCTTTTAACCCAGGCTGCAATTTTTTGAGCATCGGCCTTTGGCACTTGTGGCATAGGCGGCATTTCAGTTGCATAACCAGGCCAGTTTTGTGGCTGCGGGTTATAAATGAGCGACACAATTTTATCAATAGAGTAATTTCGTTTGGCTACATCTTTAAACGCAGGTCCAATCACCTTTTTATCTGCTGCATGGCAGGCATTACACGTATGCTTTGCCAGCAAAGGTTTTACATCTGCGTAGCTGATTGTTTTCATTTTGGCAGTGGATTTTGCAGCAGGATCGTCAGGAGTTCCAGCTACATCAACCTTAGATGCCGGGGTTTTAGAAGCAGTTACTTTTTTGGAAACAATGGTGCTCTTAGTGCTTACCTCGCTCATGGCAAGTTTTGCCCCTGCAGGAATACTATTCAAGGTATAATAGGCGGTTGGATGTACCAACGAGTAAGAAGTCCCTTTTTCACGAACGCCTTCCAATGTAATGTTGTGAATGTAGTAGGGTCTGAGATTGTCAACTATAATTCTTGCCTTCAATCCATCTGCTGACACCTTAACACCTCTTATCAAATGCTTTTTATTATTAACCGTAGGACTTCCATAAACCGGGTGGTATTTGTAAGTAAAACTTTCAACTGAATAAGAAGCCAGGTTTTCAGCAGACTTGCGGTCAACCGGGCTGGTAAACTCAACTTCAAAACCATCGGGCATGGCACGAACCGCACGCATCTCAAAAGGAGTATTGTTGTTATACACCAATCTTTGCAAGCCCTGGTTCGCATCGCCGGCAGAGCCCCAACCACGGTTGGTTTCTCCTACAAACAAGGAGCCATCATTACCCCATGCCATACGCAACACACCAGATTGAAAGCCGCTTCTAAAGTCCCAGGCTGCACCCTGGTATTCGCCATTTACTTCTTCTAAAAACACACGCATAATTTTACTCTGACCCTGGTCGCCTACTAAAAGCTGCCCGCCAAAGGGTCCAAAATTTCCTTCGGGAATGGGTAATAATTCTGAGTTTGAAATACCGAGAATGCCATGTGGCAACCACACGGCCGGAAGCTGCAATTCGCGAATCTTAGATTTCATATCGGCGAGTGTGACAAATTTTTCATTTACTACATTCTCCGGTTTTATGTATTCGCCCAACGCATTTTTAGTTTTTCTTGGATCCACCAAGGCATACAATTGTTCAGTAGTTAATGAGAGCGGTGAGTTTGGTAACCCAGTCCAGCGCAGGCCTGCAGGGTGCCCAACAAAGGAGCCTTTCTTTAAGTGTACTACTGCACCAGAACCCATCCAGTCGCCCTGGTTATCGGCATAAAACAACTGGCCTTCAATCATGCCCAGGCCGCATGGCGAACGCATACCCGTTGCATAAGGCTCCATTCGTCCATCTTCATAAATATGCATTACCCAGCCACGATATGGCACACGACTTTCACCACGCCACCATTCCTGGTCGCCAAAGGCAACGTTACCACTTACAAAAAAGGAACCATCCGGGGCAATCTTAGGGCCAAAACTATACTCGTGGTAATACCCTGAAATTGGCCATGAATATATGGTTTCATATACATCGGCCTTGCCATCCTGGTTGGTATCCATTAGCTTGGTAAGCTCTCCACGCTGTGCACAATACAATGCGCCATTCTTGTAAGCCAATCCTAATATCTCGTGCAGGCCCGAAGCAAATTTTCTAAAATAAGGGCGTTGCGATGTGGGGTTCTCAACAATGTATACATCACCGCGACGGGTTGAAACGCCAAGGTCGCCATTAGGCAGAAGTGTCAGCCCTCCTACTTCTAAAACAATTCCTTCGGGAGCACTTAAACGCATAATGCGAAAAAAATCTTCTTCCTTAGGCGATTCCTGCGCTGAGGAAGTATAACCAAGACATGAAAAAATGCCAGCTATCAAAGTTGGTAAAACTCTTTTCGTTAAGCTGTTAATTGAAATACGATTCATCTTCAGGAAATATTAAAATATGATGGAATAACTCAATTTATTTTGAATGGGCACAACCAGTTCTTTTCGTCCGTTGGCAGCACTGCGAATGATGGGTTTAACGTTGGCTGCATCATCCATGCGCAGCATGTATGCTTTATCATTTATAAGATATATACCCTCACCTGTGGTTTCAATAGAACTCCCTTCGGCAAGGCGCACATATAAATCACCGGCCGCATTTTGAACCTGCAATTCGCGGTGTAAACCTTCTCCATTATCCATTACTTTAATGGCATCGGTAATCATTGTATTGTAGATGTAATACCTGAATGTGGGCTGATCCATTTCATCAACCATATATCCTTTGGGTCGGTATGAAGTGCCCAATGTATCCCAGGCCCAGGCAGCATCAGCAGCATCAAGTTTTTCCACAGCAAACACAGGCTTACCAAAAAATTGTACAGCCCCGGTAGGTCTGGATGATCCATCCCCACGGTCGTGCCACATAGGCGTGGCATCTAAAAAGTTTCCCCTCCAGGCCTGAACAATAGCTGCATTATCCATGTCGTACGTATAATGAACTTGCCGGGCACTCCCAACGTTTACAGCATGCACCACCCTTGTACCACCCGGTATATCCATAAAGCTCCGGAGGATGGTATTTTTTGTTGCTTCCACTAAAATAGGATCTGTTACATCGCTGCTCATGGCATTGACATCACTGGCTAAAAATGTACGAATGCCGGGCCCAGTTACGGTTAAACCCAGGCCTGATCTTTCCCAATCCACAAACTTGGAATAATAAATTTCTATGGGCAGATCGCCGGCGGGCAAAGTTGTTTGTGCGGTTCTGCGGCCTGTAAGTGCAATAACCTCTTGCTTGTTGATACGCATCCAACCCCGGCCACCCGGTGTTGATAAATTAAAAGTGTATTCACCCGGCTCTTTTACTTCCATGGTGCCGGTGTATTTAATCAGGTAGTTATTAGGTATTTTATTTACGGTTGAAGTAAGCATTACCAGGCTGCCTTCGGCCTCGGGGGGAAGTTTAGCAAGGTTGGGCTCTGTCTCGTACTTTCCTTTGTAAACAGCATATTTCAGGTCTTTTAAAACCGGCCGTGGTTTATCATAATTTTTAATGATGATGTTTCTGAACGCCACCGGGCCATGATCGCCCTGTATGCGCAACGGGGCCATCGGTACTTCATCGTTTGCTACGGCACCCCGGGTGTTACCAAACATTTCTACATTGTCGTGAAGGGTTACACCGTTAAACTCAACGCGGAGCATTTTGGCATTTTCAATTTTCTTACCCATTGCATCAAACCTGGGTGCCTGGAAAGATATTTTAAGATGCTGCCAAAGACCGGGGGCCTTTGAAGCATTTTGCCTCGGTGCATAACCCTCGTACCCTTCCTTGCCCTTTGGTTTCGAGTCATCCCAACGTTCGTATACACCACCATTGTCGCCGGGTTTTGGGTTGAGAACACCCCAGCTATCCAGCAATTGAATCTCGTAACGGCTTTGTAAATAAATGCCCGAATTGGAGCCTTTCGCCATCATGTAGTCCAGCTCAATGTCAACATCGCCATGCTGAAAATTGGAGAAGAGGTCCGATGCTTTATCCCCTGGAAGGTTGACCAGAATGCCGGTACCTTCCATTTTTTGCATGTCGTTTTTCTTGTTCATATCTGCCATAACATTACCGGCAATTTGCCAGTTGGCTGATGGAGATTTAAAGGCCGAAAGATCATTTAATGGTAAAGCCATTTGGGCCTGTAGCGCCACTGAGAGCAACACACCCGTACACAGGCTGTACCATTTACGGCTGCCGGTCATTGTAAATAGATTTGATTGTTTTTTCATTTATAAAACCTTTTGTTATGTGTGTTTTTAAAATTTTTAGGTAACATACTAACCTTATAAATCAGGTTAAGAGTTGCCTTTGTAGTGTATGAATTTTGTAAATCAGGCGAGACATTAATAAACTTTTCATGGGAACTTTTGCGATATCGTTAATCTAAAAATCTAAAATAGGAATATCGGGTTATAAAGATGGGTATTCTTTTTTGGTTTGGTTAGTCGTGGGGGTAGAAAATTTGACAGATGACAGAAAGTAACTCTGTGGACCGCCGTGTCGACGTGTCGTTGTGGTTCAAAAATCGTTGGTGGTTGTTCGTTGGTGGTTGCTACGTCGTTGGTCGTTGGTTTTTGGTTTTTAAAAAGGGCCGTCATGCTAACGAAGGTCAGCATGACACTGGTTAATGCACGATGTCCAGGAGATCCCGAAACAAGTTCGGGATGACGTAATCCAATACAGCCGTCCCCCTTACATACTAACCATAACAGAAATCCATGCACTGCGGCCAACCCCGTTTATACCGGAGCCATGGGTTCGGTAGTCAACATCAAAAATATTTTGAAGACCCGCATTCAGGTTTACTTTATTAAGCTGAATACCGGAAAAAAGGTTACAAACAGTCCAACCTGGGGTACCGCCGGCTGGTATGCGGTTATCGTCTTTATCTCCCGCCGCAAGGCGGTCTTGTTTACCTGCAAACATTACATCAAAAGATGCAAACCATTTTTTACCCTCATAAGTTTGCAACAAGCGTCCGTTAAAAGGTGGTATGCGCCTGAGTGGTTCATTTTTGGAGAGGCTTTGACCGTAGGTGTAGGCAACGCTGCCTTTAGTGCTCCAATGTGTGAAAGGCTGCCATGCCAGCGTTGTTTCAAAACCTTTTATAAATCCCTCTTCAACATTCTCTTTTTTATAAACTGGATAACCATTTATAACCTGACCCGGTACTTTAATGCGGGTAATAAGATTTGATAAATGCATGTAATATGCCGAAGCACCGCCTGACCATTTACCTGCCTGGATTTTATACCCAACTTCTGTATTGATCGAACGTTCGGGCTTTAAGTTGCTTGTTGGAATTTCGTAACGAAAATCAACAATGCCCAACGTGCCAAGGTCATCAATATTTGGCGCCCTAAAAGCAGTGTTATAGTTAATGTAAATGCTTTGTTGCGTGGTTAATTTATACAATAGCGATGCATTGTAAACAAACGATGCAGGTTTGATATGCACTTTACCCAGTGTAGTATCCGTCAGGCTGATGCTAAACGCATTATAACGTATGCCACTTTCAACAATAAATTTATTGAAAGCCAGGTGGTGTAACGAATACGCAGCATAGTTGCCATACCTGGAATTATCGGGATACAACCCTCTTAAAAAGGATTCTGCATTTGTCTGACCATTGTAATCGTTTCGGGTACTGCTAATGCCATCGTTGTATAATTCAATACCCGAATTGGCTGTCCAGGCTTTTGTAAAACGCGAGGCAACGTCCACAGTAAAGCCCAATGTATTTACCTCGTCTCTTTCTTTTCTTAAAGTATTGCTTCCGTTTTTGCGGCTGTTTCTTCCTTCAATAGTTTGTTGCCACGAGGCGATGACTTCAAGTTTCTGCATCCAGGCTTGCCTGTTGGTAACATGGAGTTTTGCATAGTTGAGCATTCGTTGTTGCGGATCAAACTCGTTTAACGCAAAATTTTCCAGCACCACTTTGTGATACACCGGAACATGTTGTTGCTGTACAAACTGGTTGGCAATAATAAGTTCTACCGAGGGCTTTATTTGAAATTTTGCCTTTGCATCGAAGGCATATTCTTTATACCCTGAGGGAGATTGTTTACCGGTAGTATCTCCCCCGATAAGATCACCAAAATTTCGATAGGTGACCCCTGCGATAACAGCAGTTTTAGCAGAAGTATATGCAGCTTCTCCTCTCACAGTTTTTTCCATATCGCCGGTCATGTACTTTGCAGCAGCATTACCGGCCCAACCTGCTTTACCTGTGGCATATTGTGGCTCTTTGGTAAACACCTGCAGGGCACCACCAATAGCATCGGAACCATATTGAACTGAGCCTGTGCCTTTGGCTACTTCTATTTTGCCAATGGTATAAGGATCGATGGTATTCAGATATTGATTTGGACCATACCGGTAAGTAGCATTGTTTAAACGTATGCCATCTACCAGCAACAATGTTTGGTTACCCGTTAGTCCCCTAATGAATGGTGAACCTCCACCGTGATTTGTTTTCTGTACAAACACACCATTCACGCCCATTAAAGCCTCTGGCGTAGTACGTGACTGGTATTGTTGTAATGCTTTCTGTGACACGGTTTGCGTACTATATGGAACCTGCAAATTTACCTGCGCCGTTCGCTGGGTGGTAACCATCACATCTCCGAGCATGGACACAGGTATATGACTATTGGCTCCAAACTGCTTTTCTAAAAAAATGGAGAGTTGATTGATCTGGTCGGTATTGATAAAGTCTGCATCCAGTTTTATAAATTGATGCCATGCTGCCGGACCATCGGGTCCTCCCCAAAACCTGATGGGTTTATTTAACGAATGTGCTTTTGCAACTGCACTATCCAATCTTAAGCGATCCAAATGTGGTAGCAGTCCTTTGCCTTTCCACTCAGAATAATGTTGAAAATTATCGCTGAATAAGGCTATTTTTTTCAGGGCTTCATGCGTATAAGTCTTACCAAGGTTTCCATCGAAATATAGGTAAAAAGGATAGGAAGGGAGCAACGTTTCGGCAGGTTGATTACCGGTTATTACCACTTTTAAAAAAGCGCTATTCGTAAGCGCAGGATAATCTTTCAATATGTCCATCAATTTTTGAAGCGTTGAAATGGGTTCTTCTTTTACATCAATCAAAAGGATCAATTCTTTGGAAACATCTTTATAAACCTGCCCAAAGTTTGCTACTACTTTGGCCGAAAGAGGATCGAGATATAATTTTTGCAAGGTATTGCCCGGTAAAATTTCAGCAGTATCGTGGGCCACCAGCAACTGGTTATTCCTAAAAAAAATATCTACCTCTATTGACCCAAAACTTGCCTCGTAGGCTGTAGTAAAAGGATGGGGATGTTTATAATCGTTGTGAGCATGGGCATTAGCTACGGTGTAAATTCTTTGCTGGCCATTTATGTGTTGAAACCAACAAAAACATAGAAGCAAACACATCAATCTTAAAAAGCACCTTGTATAATTCATAAAAAAATAAATGAAGGAGTTAACCTGTAATTATTTAAGGGTTACATCAGCCATAACCGGAAAATGATCGGAAGGATATTTGCCGTGATAGGTATCAGTAAGGATGCCCCACTTTTGAACAGTAAATTGTTTGGTGGTAAAAATGTGATCAATAATCTCCATGCCCTTTACAGAAGCACCAAATGCATTAAAAGATGAATTGTTAGCATAAGGATGTTTAACGTGGTTATAGGTGTCACTTAACAAACCCGAAGTTGCTATGGTTTTGTACCAATCACTGGTATGCGATCCGTTGAGGTCACCCGTAAAAATAACAGGTGTAGCACCTGCTATTTCTTGTATCTTTTTTAGGATGAGTTTGCTGCTTTCTTGTCGGGCCACTACACCCTGGTGATCAAAATGTGCATTAAAGAAATAAAATTTTTTACCACTTGTTTTATGCTGCAGGTATACCCACGAACATATGCGTTTGCAGCAGGTAGCATCCCAACCCAATGAAGGTTTTTCAGGAGTTTGCGATAACCAGAAAT
The DNA here is from genome assembly GCA_038211085.1 of Chitinophagales bacterium. GTDB lineage: Bacteria > Bacteroidota > Bacteroidia > Chitinophagales > Chitinophagaceae > Segetibacter. Next base: position 7,953 of record JBBQVY010000072.1, read on the forward strand.
CGCCTTTATTCAAAAGGATAAATTCTGAAGCCTTATAAAATATTGCAGAATGTTCTCCTTTTTCTCCGCCGTCATCGCGGCCCAGTCCATAACGATTGTAATAAGGTAAGGTGTTACTAATATCATCCAATTGGTTCTTTAGTGCCTCCTGTGTACCAAAAATATCAAAGTCGTGAAAACGGATTAACTCAGCAACTACCGGTGCCCTGTCTTTCCAAAGGTTACCTGAATCGTTATTATTGGCGTAACGAAGATTATAAGTTGCTACAGTAAGTTGTTGTGCCCGCACTAAGGAGAAACAACTTATAACTATTAGCGTACAAAAAAATTTAGGCAAGTTCATAAGGGCATTTATAATTTCTGTGATTGTTCTATTTTTTACTTTTTAAGAGCGATGACCGGGTACTTTTCCAACCCTTTGGCATCAAACCAAAGTATCCGGTTCATAGTATCATCTTCACCTCCATCTACTTCGTTAAACACCTCGTTGGCCGAAAGCTTTGCATAATGGAGTGCCTTTCCCTTTAAACTGCTTAACGGCTTATTCATTTCGTTTAAAGCAACTTTATTTGGGATGGCTTTGTAAGTAAATTTTACAGGCGTGCTGCCAAAACAATCAAACATTGGTAAGGCGGTAGCATCAATAATATTCATTGGAGGAATACCTAAAATTTGTTCTATGGTACGCACCATAGATGTTTGGTTGTAGTTGGTGTGAATGGTTTTACGAAGGTTTGAATATGGGCTAATGACAAGGCCTGTAGTGCGGTAAGAGGATATATGATCCCACCCACTTTGCGAATCATCCTGAGTTATAAAAATTACGGTACTATCCCAGAAACGGCTATTGGTTATGGTTTCAACAATACGCCCCACAGCAAGGTCGTTATCGGCAACCATAGCCCTTGGTGTTGGAAAATTTGGCGCCGTACCAACAGTATGATCATTAGGAAGTGAAAGGATCATTAAATGCGGTAATTCATCACCCGGCTTTGCTTCAAATTTTTTGAACTCATCTATAAAAATATCAGCCCGCAACTGGTCAGTAAAAACCAGGTTATCACAGTCAGGAAAGGTAGGAGAAATGACCGGTCTTAACCTTGCAATGGTGGTGGTATTCATTAGAGCTATCGGCTCTTTATCAATATACTTTTGATACATGGACGACCAGTTTAAAGAGCGGTCGTATTGCGTGGTACAGGCCTCTCCATACACTCTTACTGTTTTACCATGGTCAAGTGCATTATTCCAGATAAAGCCATTTTTATTATACACCAATGCATCTGTTTGCCGGTGCGGATAACTTCTAAACCATGCCCTCACGTTCTTTTCTATATAATCCGAAACCATCGCGGCATCGGTCCATTGGTGGCCTTCAGCCGATGACTTACCCGACGCATAATAATTATCCATCAACGAAAAATCTCTTGCTAACTGGTGCTGATTGGGCGTTATCTCCTCACCAAAAATACAAAGGCTTCTTTCTCCCCTTCCCTTAGCCATATCTCCAAAAACCTGGTCGTATGTTTTGTTTTCTTTTATAATGTACACAACATGTTTAAAAACAGATGGCTCTCCAATGCGCTCAGGTAAGGGTTGAGGAAGGCGGTCTTTACGTGGTGGTTGATTGGTAAGCACCAAACGATACGACAGATTTAACCTGCGAACCTTTTCGGTAAGTGACGCCAAATGTTGGGCAGCAGGCAATGGAATACAACTTATGGAAGCAATTTGTTTGTGGATGCTATAGGCATCTACCATGCGATGGTTGTTATCAAACAAGCCCGAAGGTGACTGTACGTTTGCACCAAGTGCTTCCAGGTTGGTAACGTAAAGGGTTCCGTTCACAATTGCCAGGCCAGAAGGATAGGCCTGCGTAGGTATGTAACCGGCAACAGTTGTGGTTTCAGTATGCATTCCTCCAACTTTCTTACCCAGGTTAACTACTGCAACAGCATTATCCAATCCATTTGCTACGTATAAAGTTCCGGTGGCAGCATCCATGCTCAATGCGTTTGGACTGCTGCCAAACATTGCATAACCCTGCGAAAACAATCCCACATTTATGGAATCAATCACCTTCTCAGCCTGAACATCTACTACGCTTATGTAATCGCTGTTGCCATTGGCTATGTACAAAAACTTGTTATCAATACCTGCAAGGATAGCGTTGGGGTGAAGGCCTAATGGCAACTCATTAACCAGCTTTCCGGTATTGATATCAATAACCGAGAGTGAGCCGCGGGCTGTAGCACCGGTTACGGGATTGGTATATGCCCGTCCCCATGGCGTTCCGGCATACTCCTTTAAAGTGTCTGTTACTAATGGACCTGCCCAATTGGTAACATAGGCTTTATTACCAATAACTTTTACACCAAATGGGGCAACACCTGTAGGGGCCAGCCATTCTACCTGCCTGTTGGTAAAATTAATTTTTGCAAGCTGGTTATTGCCATTAAGTGTAACGTACAAGTATGGATTTGGACCTTCAAATTTTACAGCAATATCATTAGGCAAAGCATTTTTTGCCGGACTTTCCGTATCAACAGAAATAGATGTTACGTACGTCACTTTATTATCGGCCCAGCTTGCAACCATAATATTTGCAAAATTGGAAACCGGGCTGGCGGCACCCCAAACAATATATGTGGAGTCTCCCGCTTCAAATGATTTGATGCCGGAATAGGTACTCAGCATGTTTCGGTATAAAGCATCCGTTTCGAAAGACCAGCGAAAGATGATTTTATTATTGTCAGCATTAACAATGGCTATTCCATACCTGTCTTCAACCGCAAACTGTTTGTTGCCGGGCATTACTGTAACATCCAGTGTATGATTTTCCAGCTCAGGGTTGCCATACGTAATAACTTTACCTGCCGACTCAATCATGCGGTTATAGGGCAATGTTACAAGGGAAGCATTGGCGTTTAAGGGTGCGTCAGTTTTATCTTTCTCGTAGGGGTTAGATGTTTGCGCCTGGGAAGTACTTAGTAATCCAAGCAATAACACGTTTAGCAGGATTGTTTTCAAAGACTAATATTTTCGACAAACTTATATGTTGAAGACCATATAAGAGACAGGGAACAATTTTTTAATAAGGAAGGAGGGAAATTTTTGCATGTTTAATATTGTCATAATCTGAATCAAAAATGGATGAATTTTCATTCACCCATTTTAGAAATCGATTATAAATGAATGCTTCGGTTGTGCGAATTCCAATAATTACTTATGTATTTATATTAAGGATTGGTAGAAAATATACTTGCTTCCTTTAATAATACCCGCGGATGTAACTTTAGTTGTGCGATGATGAGTTCCGCAAAATCTTCCGGATGCATTACACGTTCAGGATCGCCTGTTATGAGATGGGCGCTTTCGGCAAGGTCGGTTACAATGGTGCTGGGAGCCAGTGTTGTTACCCTAATGTTATGCTTGCGCACTTCCTGCATCAGGCTTTCACTTAAACCAAAAACTCCAAATTTACTGGCACTGTAAGCACTGGTTCCTGCGGCACCTGATTTACCAGCAGTTGAAGAGATATTAATAATGTCACCACTTTTGCGTTCAATCATTTGTGGCAATACTGCACGGGTGGCATAGTACACACCAAACAGGTTGATGCGAATTTGCTTCTCCCAAACTTCGGGCTCCAACTCCAAAAACTTTCCAAAGGTGCCGGTTCCTGCATTATTAATTAGTATGTCGATGTTGCCCAATTCGCCTGTAATTTTTGCTACTGCTGCGTTTACCTCATCAATCTTGCTGATGTCAGCAGTTGCAAACGCTGCCTTTCCACCCTTCACCTTTATTTCTTCAGCTACTGCTACCAGGTTCTTTTGTGTACGTGCCAACAGGCCAACGTGTACGCCTTCTGAAGCAAGTGCCAGAGCTATGGCTTTGCCAATTCCTTTACCGGCACCGGTAACAAGGGCTATTTTATTTTGTAATGATTGCATGGGGAAAAAGTAAAAAGTAAAAAGTAAAAAGTAAAAAAAATGACCGCATACGCAATTAGCTCATCATCAAACTAATTGGGCTTCGGATATTTTTGTGTGTTGAAGTTGAGCCAATAATTCGTATGATCTGATCCTTGCCTCGTGATCGAAAATGTTGGATACAACCATCAATTCATCTACTTGCGTTCTTTGTACAAAGTCGTTGAGTTGTTGGCCTACCAGTTCTTTACTTCCTACAAAATTATATTTGAGCATCTGCATTACAGCCGCACGTTCAGCCTCGTTCCAAAGAGCATCCAAATTTTTGGGAGGTGCGCCTAAAGGGTTAGAGGTTCCCCTTATTACGTTTAAGAAAAATGCATACAATGAGGTAGCCAGATGTTTGGCTTCTTCTGTAGTATCGGCGGCAACCACGTTTACTCCTGCCATAACATATGGATTTTGCAAAGTAGCCGAAGGTTTAAAATGATTTTTATACACCTGTATTGCCGTTTCCAATAATGCTGGCGCAAAATGACTGGCAAATGCATAAGGCAGTCCTAACATACCTGCAAGCTGCGCTCCATAGGTGCTGGATCCCAATATCCATATAGGTACATCCAGCCCTTTACCTGGTACTGCTTTTACTGAGCCCGGATTTTCGTTGGTAAAATAATTCTGAAGTTCTACCACATTAGAAGGGAATTGTTCAACCGAATCGCTCATGCTGCGACGTAAAGCCCGGCTGGTTTGCTGATCGGTTCCCGGCGCTCTGCCAAGGCCAAGGTCGATCCTGTTTGGATATAATGTGGCAAGTGTACCAAACTGCTCAGCAACTACTAATGGAGCATGATTGGGCAACATAATACCACCGGAACCCACACGGATAGTTTTTGTTTTACCAGCTACATTGCCTATCAAAACTACAGTTGCAGAACTGGCAACACCTTCCATGTTATGATGTTCCGACATCCAGAAACGGTTGTATCCAAACGCTTCTGCATTGCGGGCAAGATCAACACTATTTCTAAATGATTCCGCTGCCGTGCTACCTGCAGTTACAGGCACCAGGTCTAATATAGATAACTTAATATTTTGCAGGTTTTTACCTTCCATTCTAATTATTTTTTTATGGATGGCGGGCAATGCAGTTACACTTATTTCTGTAACAGTTGTATAAGTTGTTTTGCTGCAGCCTCTGATGATGCCGGATTTTGACCGGTGATCAACAGTCCATCTGTTACAACATACGATGCCCAATCTTCTTTTTTTGAATACAAACCACCCTTGTTCTTTAATTCATCTTCAAGTAGAAAAGGAACCACATTGGTTAATTGTACAGCCTCTTCTTCGGTATTGGTAAAGCCAGTTACTTTTTTACCCTTAACAAGAAAGTCTCCATTCTCGTCCACTACATTCAGCAGCACCGATGGTGCATGACAAACGGCTGCTACAGGTTTGTGTGCTTTCCAAAAGTCTTGTATCAGGTCAATTGAAGTTTCATCATTGCTAAGATCCCACAAAGGTCCGTGGCCCCCAGGATAAAAAACAGCATCGAAATCGTCAGCACTTACATCAGTCAATTTTTTGGTATTGGACAAAAGTTGCTGTAAATCTTTATCGGCATCAAATCTTTTTGTTGCTTCTGTTTGCGCAGATGGTTCAGCACTTTTTGGGTCTATGGGTGGCTGTCCTCCCTTGGGAGAGGCGAGTGTAAGCGATACACCTGCATCGTGCATAATGTAATAAGGAGCTGCAAACTCTTCAATCCAAAAACCGGTTTTTTTACCGGTATTACCTAACTCGCTGTGCGAGGTTAAAACGATTAATACTTTCATAATTATTGGCCTAATTGGTTTTTTGATAAACTTTTGGAATCCAGGTTTTTTGGCTTTTTAACCTTAGTAGAAATTTCTGATAAATTTTACTGAAACCCTGTCTGCCAACGCAGCCAGGCAGGCTTATTACCTTTTTATGATTTGCTTACCAACAGTAATTAAGAAGGTTAATTATCTATTTCATAGCTTTTCTTCTAAGGTTATACAGGCGTTTTTTTCGGTATGTAAAAATCCTATTCCACTAAGTTTACGGAAGAACAATTTTGTTGTAAAATTTAACAGGCCAACCAATGCCTGGTTACAGCAGGGTAAAAAAAATAAGTAAGATTTTTTAGAGATTTAGGCAGTTCAACAGTTGCCGTTGATATCGCAAGAAGCTCCGCTATTCTCTATAATCAACCCTGGTTTTTCTTCCTCCCAAACTTTATTAAGAACCTGGGTAAATGTCTCAGGCGATTGAGCACCACTTACAATATACTTTCTATTAAAAACATAAAAGGGAACACCCTGCACACCTATTTGTTGAGCTTCTTCCTGGTCGTTGACCACATCGGACTCAAACAAATTTTCAACTAAAACTGCCCTTGCTGCCGTACCATCCAAACCTACTTCAGTTGCTAGCAGCACAAGCACTTCAAAATTAGCAGTGTCCTTTCCCTCCGTATAATAAGCTTTAAAAATTCTTTCTTTTAAAGAATTCTGTAATCCATGCTGTTTGGCAAAATGCAATAAACGATGAGCATGAATGGTATTATTAATTACAGCATTATCAAAATCGTAATGGAGACCTATCTCTTTGGCAATGGAAGACATGTTGTCGTTCATTTGCTTACCATCAGTAGTCGTGCCTCCTTTCCTCTTTCCCAAATATTCATGTACACTCAAACCTTCTGTATTATCCATAGCAGGATCTAACTGAAAACTTTTCCATTCGATTTCTACATTTTCTGTACCTGCAAATCCTTCGAGGGCTTTTTCAAATTTTCGTTTGCCTATGTAACAGAATGGGCACACAATATCACTCCATATCTCAACTTTCATTCTCTACCTTTTATTTATCAGGCTGCTTTCTTAACAGCCTTTGTCTTTTTTGTCTTCAATACATCTTCAATGCAGGTAGCAATATTTTTATAAGTTGGCTCACCCTCCACCAATTTGCCATTAACAAAAAAGGTTGGAACATTCTTTACACCCATGCGCATGCCTTCCTTAAGATCGTCTTGCACGTAAATGCCATAAAACCCATTTATAAGGTCTTCCAAAAACTTTTTTGACTTAACACCTACATCGCGGGCATGACCCTTAAGACTAATTGTACCGAGGCTGTGCCTGTTGGCAAAAAGTTCGTTGTGCATCTCCCAAAACTTACCTTCCTGCGCAGCAGCTAAAGAAGCTTCTGCAGCTTTGTGAGCTTTCTGGTGAAATTTCAACAATGGAAAATGCCTGAACATAAACTTCACCTCCTGTGGATATGCCTCCAATATTGCCTTTACAGCTTCGTTGGCCTTTGCACACTCAACGCTTTCATAATCGCCAAACTCCATTAATGTAATTGGAGCGTCTTCGTTACCTACAGTTATTTTTTTTGTAGGGATAACTTCAATAATTTCCGGTTTCTTCATGATTCTGCATCGTGATGTTTACTGCACGAGGAACAGCTTTTCTTTTTGTCTTTTTACTTTTGGTAACGATGCCAGCCAGTTGTGGGCCTCACCGAAATAACCAAGTGCGGAAAGATAGCACTCATATTTCTTTTTATTTCAATCCTAACATTCTTGCCGAGCGTTTCATTTTCAATTAGCCGGGCTATACCGAATTATGCCTTTTTATCAACTTCATCAATGGCCAAATAAACGTTTTGTTTCAAGTACACCAATATCGGACCACACAAATCACCGGATATTAGTACCAAAAACTATTTTAGTAATTTAACTATACTTAGTTACTAATAGTAACCGAAGATAGATAGCTTTGTTCAAATCATCCAAAGGTATAATTGTTAAAAATTTTTTAATGGCTATTATTGAAGAAGAAAAGTTAATGATCGGCTCTATTTTTTCCGGGCCTTGCAGCCAAAAAAACTTTTGCCCTATCAAAGACATCATGGCCACATTTGGTGACAAATGGTCGATGTACACAGTGCTATTATTAGGCCAACATGATAAACTTCGTTTCAATGATTTGAGGTGCAAAATTCATGGAATATCTCAACGAATGCTAACAGTCACACTCAGGTCGCTGGAAGAAAACGGTATTGTGTTGCGAAAGCTGTTTCCAGAAATACCGCCCAGGGTTGAGTACCAATTGACACCATTAGGAGAAGGTTTATTAAGCCAGTTACTCTCTCTTGCAAAATGGGCAAATGATAATTTTACTGAAGTAGTGGCAGCGCGGAAGAATTATGAAAGTAAACATTGCAAAGAGGCAACGTTAGAGAAATAGGACTTACATTCTTAAAAAAGTTTGTATCCCTCAAGGGAAGCGGCTTTAATCTTATTTATCAATCCTTTTCTCCTTACAAAAACATAAACAAGCCGGGACTGAAAGAAACTGGGTAGGAGCCTTTACGTAAAAACTTAACTTTTGGAGCATTCCTTGTTCGCCGAATTTTTTAAATTTGAACTTATGAAGGCAAAGAAATCAGAGGATAAAAAACCGAAACTGCCCAAAGGTTTTACAGTTGACCCTAAGTTGACTGGAAAATATGATGAACAACCATTATTCAAAGACAAAGTTGACAGGGCGAACCATATTCTCAAGACTATAGGACTTCCTAAATTTGAGCTGCCTGATTAGACCAGCACGGCCGACAACAAAAGTATCAAAAAGCAGGGCTGGTAGTGGAACAACCAGAATTGGTTCGCTATTATACCGCATACCTTGGCTACTCCTAAACTCCTGCTTCTTCCCAGTTCCAGACCACGGAATTCTACCAGCCCGTTAACAAAAAATAGTCTAATCATCCACCGGCGCTTTCATTTACGAAAGTTTTGAATGGAAGATTTGTAAATTTGAGAGTTAGCAGCCATTTTAAAATACACATATGCAAACAATAGACCTAGAAGAAGATTTAAAACCAATTGAAAAGTTAGAAGAAGAAGAATCATTCCATGATGATTTTGCTGAGACGCCCCCAAATGATATTGTGGCGTACAAGAGCTGCGTTCTTGCGCTGACCTATTAAGAATGCATGAGTCAGGACAACTTGAAATACAACCAGATTTCCAGAGAGATGTTGTATGGCAAAAACCTGCACAGACCAGGTTTATTGACAGCTTAATTAAACAACTTCCAATTCCAAGTATGTGTTTAAGCCTTGATTATAAAACAGACAAAAGACTTGTAATTGATGGGCTACAAAGAATGACAAGCATTATTAATTTTTTATCGAAAGACGATTGGCGGCTTTCAGACCTAGATGACATTGACGACCGGATTTCTGGGAAAACTGTTGAAACAATCAAAACCAATACAAAAGATATTTATGAAAGAGTACAAAACCTTACAATTCCTGTTACAGTCCTGAGATGTGATTATTCTAAGCAATCTCATAATGATTATCTTTTTACAATTTTTCATCGCTTAAATACCGGAGGGAATAAACTCAATAATCAAGAAATTAGAAATTGTATCTACAACGGCACCTTAAACACTTTTTTAAAAGATTTAGCTTGGGGTAAAAAATGGGTACAGCTAATGGATCTAAAAGAAACAGGGATTTATCGTTTTGCTAATGAAGAAATCATTTTACGTTTTTTTGCTTTTTACGACTGGCTTGAAAAATACAATGGAAAGTTGGCTAAGTTTCTTAATGATTATATGTACAGTAATAAAAAAGCAGACATTTCATTTTTGCAAAGCAAGGAGAAGCTTTTTAATGATACAATTGATGTTATTCAACAAAAAATCTTTGACAATAAAGTTTTACCCAATATGTCAAAAGCTACTTTAGAGGGACTGTTATTAGGAGTATCTAAAAATATCGATGAGCTATCGAAAAAATCACCCCAAGAGCTAAAGAAGATTTATGATAACTATCGAAATCTTGACGAGTATAGTACGGACAGTTTGAAAGAGGGATTATCGGCAAAAGACAAAGTAAAAAATCGTTTACATTCTGCTATACATGTATTCTCCAATTAATTATGGTGGACGTTACAGGAATAACTATTACAATTCATGAATTAGATACATTGTATAATTCTAACCCAACACAAGCAACTTATTTTTCTAAACTTGCTCTTTTGGAACTTTGCGGGTGGATTGAGCAATGTATGGACGATATTATAACCGATTGCTCAAATTCGAAATTAACTGACGTAACGAATAAAACTTTAGTTCAAAAAATTATAGTCGAAAAAACATTTGGGTTTCATTACAAAGACCATTTTCGTCCAATGTTAATGAAGTTGGTTGGTCTTGTGCAACTGGAACAAATGGAGACAAGGATTGATGCGTCTGGTGATTTGAGCATATTAGCCTCCCAACTTGGCTCATTAAAATCAAGTCGAGATAAAGTTGCACACACTACTGTGACAGGTGTCACTTTTACATATGAAGCACCTTCAAAAATGAAGCAATACCTCAATAAAATTTCAGCAATTCTTATACAGTTTGATACAGAACTACAAGCGATCTAAAAACGGTTGGTAACAAAAGTATTTCAAAAGCAGAGCAAGACGTTCACTGAATTTCACGCCTTCGCAGATGCGATATCGTATGTACCTATCATTACAAAATCATATTCACATAAAGCCGATAGTTTTAAATAAAAAACCGCTATCATAAAGTGGAAAGTTGCCTATTTAAACTTACTCCAAACCCCTGCTAATCCCCAGTTCCAGTCCTCGCAACTCCGCCAGTCCTCTCAGTCTGCCAATGGCGCTATAACCGGGATACGTTTTTTTCTTCAGGTCGTCCAGCATTTGGTGTCCATGGTCGGGCCGCATGGGTATAGATACCATTCGTTGGCGCATTAACTTTACAATTTCTTTTACTACCGCATACATGTCGGTATCGCCATCTAAATGGTCGGCTTCGTAAAAATTACCATCATCGTTTCGGCGTGTGTTGCGCAAGTGTAAAAAATGAATATGCTCACCCAGCCTTTGCACCATGCCCGGCAAATCATTATCGGGCCTTACTCCATACGATCCTGTGCAAAAACATAAACCATTGGCAGGCGATGGAATGCAATCCAGCAACTCACGGGCATCCTTTTCTGTACTAACTATTCTCGGCAAGCCCAGTATCGGGTAAGGAGGATCATCGGGATGAATTGCCATCTTCACCCCTGCTTCTTCTGCTACGGGAACTACCTGCTGTAAAAAATAAAAGAGGTGTTCTTTTAGTTTAGCAGCATCTATGCCTTCGTAAGTTTTAAGAGCGTTTAAGATTTGCTCAACTGTAAAACGTTCTTCGCTACCGGGCAAGCCCAGCAAAGCATTATTAAAAAGTATTTCCTTTTCGCCTTCAGTCATGGTTACAAGGCGTGCCTTTGCTTTGGCAATATCCTCTGACGAATAATCTTTCTCAGCGCCGGGACGCTTTAGCATAAAAAGGTCCAGGGCCATGAAAGCTGCCCTCTCAAAAAAGAGTGCTTTACTACCATCGGGCATGGTGTAATTGATGTCGGTACGCATCCAATCTAAAATGGGCATAAAATTATAAGTCACTACTTCAAGCCCGCAAGCTGCCACATTTCGCAGGCTGATTTTATAATTTTCAATGTATGTTTTGAATCCTTCCGTTTGCTTTTTTATGGCTTCGTGAACGGGTAAGCTTTCTATAACTTTCCACGTCATACCGGCAGCTTCTACTTCTTGTTTTCGCTTATTAATTTCTTCAACAGTCCATACTTCTCCAACTGGTATGTGGTGCAGGGCAGTTACTACACCGGCACAACCTGCCTGGCGTATATCGCTTAAACTAACGGGGTCGTTGGGTCCGTACCAACGCATTGTTTGCTCCATTAACATGATAATAAAATTTTAAGGTGACAAGCTTTGTATTGCTATCAAAAATTGTTGTATTAATTCTTTTCCGGGTTGTCTGAACTCCCTTGTACCGCATTGTAATAATGAACCAAAGGGAGCGCTTAAAGGTATCAGTATCTTTTAAAACTTTGCTACTTGAAAAGCAGTATAACGATTTACTTCAAACGTTTTATTTGTGTATTGCCTGGTATTGCTTTATGAATTGGGCCAACTCCAACATTGGGGCTATCCATATATCTTTCCATTATCCAGGTGCTGGTTAATAGCATCATCATACGTTATAACCACCGCACATTTTTTGCCGTTCCAGGGAGTTGCGGTTTGAGCAGCGGTTAACAAAAACACCATGCTGCCCAATAACGTCAGCAACAATTTTGCAGTAAAATATTTTATAAACATGAAAGCAATTAATGGTAAGTTATGTAGAATTGAAGGTTATGGTTTGGATACACATATCCTAACTGTTTGCTGGCCCATGGTATAAAAAATTTAAAGTTTGGTGCATCTGTATGTCCGCCATCGTGTTGCCGCCACGCCAGTTGACCCCCTAATAATCCCGTAAGGACCGGTGGCATATAGATTCTAAATATTTAATTTTCCCTTGAAACTTTTGAAGGTAAATGTTACATACTTATTATCCTTCCATCAGCCTCAGTTCAAAAAAACTTCATCTATAAAAGCCCATGCCTTCTCTCCCTTTCCCTTATGCCACTTAGGCAAAGCAGGTATAGGTTTTACTACGAGCTTAATACATTTTACCGGCTGTATTTTGAGAAAAAAATCAAATCCAGTAAAATAAGCTCCTTTCTCTTTTTCAGGCTGCGGGGGTGTTAGTGTTTTAAGCAGCTTAACCGTACCTGGCGTTTCCCCTGCCCAAACCTCAATATTTTTTGGAGGCATAATAAACCTGTTTATATCAATCAACATACTAAGGGTTACTGAAGATATATTTGTGGGCTTATTAAAAAACAGGTAAGCTTCCAGGGGACGGTCTTTATAACCCAACCATTTGCCTCCCTTGAAATTCAATTCACCC
>JBBQVY010000073.1:0-20534 GCA_038211085.1 Chitinophagales bacterium
TTATTCAGGTGATATAACGGGTAATTTTGTTTTTCAAATTAAAAACAACCAGGCAGTCTCCTTGTTTATTAGGTATGCTTCAAGATAAATCAACCCGCATTATAGCCAACTGGATTTTTATAGGCGTATTCATGCTCATCATCCAGGTTTTATTAGGTGGTATAACCCGTTTAACAGGCTCTGGTCTTTCCATAACTGAATGGAAGCCAATTATGGGGGCGATGCCCCCGATGAATGAGCAGGCATGGAAAGAAAGTTTTGAACGGTACCAACAGATAGCCCAATACAAATACCTGAACCAGCACTTTACCGTAAGCGACTTTAAATTCATTTTCTTTTGGGAGTGGTTTCACCGGCTGTGGGCCAGGCTCATAGGTGTAGTTTTCTTAATACCCTTTGTATATTTTTTAGTGAAAGGGTATTATAAAAAGGGAATGATTGCACCACTGGTCATCTTGTTTGTGCTGGGTGCTTTGCAGGGTGCCGTGGGTTGGATAATGGTGCAAAGTGGCTTAAATGATAATGATCTATATGTTAGCCATATAAGGTTAGCAACCCATTTTATGAGTGCCATGGTTCTTATAAGTTATGCGGTTGTTTTTGGTCTTACGTTAATTATACCGGCAAGGGATAGGGTAGTACAGCCGGCCCTTAAAAAAGGAGCCTTAGCAATAACTTTTCTGCTTTGCATTCAATTGGTGTATGGTGCCTTTATGGCCGGCTTAAAAGCTGCAAATGTTGCCCCCACCTGGCCCGACATAAACGGGCAAATCATACCCGATGCATTATTAACTACTGGTTCCTTTTTCTACGACATAGTTCATAATAAAATATCGGTTCATTTTATCCATCGTACTATGGCATACGTATTAACCATAGCCATATTTTGGTGGTGGCTCAAGGCCAGAAAAATTTCTTATTCCCCCGCTTTTAACAAGGCCAAAAACCTAACGGTTATCCTGGTATTAGCCCAGGTAATACTTGGAGTTTTTTCTGTAATCACCAGCCCCGGTATTACACCCGGTAAGTTTGGTTTGTTTGAGTGGATAGCGCAATTGCACCAGTTAACGGGTATGTTGTTATTGCTGAATTTTGTAGCGGCGTTGTATTTAACGAAGGTTAAAATTGAAAGTGTAGAAACTTTTAGAACTCCTGAAAAAAGTCTGGCAGCACTCTAAACAAACTTTAAAGAGTGAAATGAATTAATTTACATCATGCTTTCAAAGATTGATATAGAAAACAAATTGTCTGCAATTAAGCCAGTAATTGTAGAAAAGTTTCATGTTAGCAAATTAGGCTACTTTGGTTCTTACGTAAGGGGAGATCATAGCAAAGAAAGTGATCTTGATCTTTTAGTAGAATTTTCCAAACCTGTGGGCTGGAGTTTTTTCACTTTAGAAAAATTTTTAGAAGAATCACTGGGATTACAGATAGATCTTGTTACAAAAGAAAGTTTGAAGGCTCGAATTAGAGAATCGATACTTAATCAAGTTATATACATTTGAAACCAAGCGAAAGAGATTCAATTTTGTTTTTAGAAGACATTGTTACTTCTATGCAAAGGGTAGAAGAATATGTAGCTGGTTTTGATTTTCAAAATTTTAAATGGGATTATAAAACTGTTGATGCCGTAATTCGAAATTTAGAAATTATCGGGGAAGCCTCTAAAAACCTACCTCAAGTTTTAAAAGATAAATATCCTCAAGTTCCCTGGGAGGAAATGTATCGTTTAAGAAATAGAATATCCCATGAGTATTTTGGAATTGATTATGAAATCATCTGGGATATTACTACTGTTGAACTACCTTCCAATCCTACCGATATAATAAAGATTCTACACATAGAAAGGTCATTGTAATTATTTATATAAACCATATTAATCCTGTTCTATATTATAATTTTCAACCAATCTTTCTCTGCCTTCTTCACCATGTTTTTAAAGTAGGTATCAATGTTATCGTTAAGTATTAGCTGATTATTATTATCAAACCGGCACAGTTTGGCAAATGGAATCATTACTCCTTTTTTTTCGGGTACGCCATATTCATCGCCGTAGGCCACAAACAATTGCAGAGCTGCTAGCTGCTCATATCGTGTATAATCTACATCGGATAAAAACACTGGCAAAAAATTGAAGTTTGTCTTTTGATTTTTAAGCTTGATGAAGGTTGAAAACTCTTGTTCTTTTATAAATTCTGAGCTGAGAAAATTAGCACTGATAAGTAGTACTGCAATGTCGGAGATAGTAATTGATTTTTCTATTGACTGAAACCAATCACTGCCAATCTGTATGTTGCGGTCTGTCCAAATCTTCCATCCTGAATGTATTTGCAGGTAATGAATAAAAATGTCGAAGTAGGTTTTATCGTTGTGTGCATACGAGATGAACACCGATGGAGGATCCAACTCTTTTACATCCTTTTCTTTCATCAGTTCCTTCAATTTAGTTTCATTTGTATGGGCTAAAGGCTGGCTCACCAATGGCATTATAAACGAAAGGTTGGTTGCTGCTGCCGCAGCTGCAATATTTACCGATTGCGTATACACCAGTTCCTTCCTGCGTTCTTTTCCATCAATGATTTTTATAACAGAAACCTTTAGCAACAAAGGATAAACACCACCAATTAATGGTGTTACCATAAATATCCATTCGGAGTAACTATCATCCTCTACCAATTGCTCAACAGATGAAATCTTTTTGATGTTGAAACAGGGCGGATCAGACACGTCAACCATATCTACTTCCATCACTTTGCTTATAGGAATGGTTTCAATTTTTACAGCCGGGCTAAACGTATCATCATCCAACACAATTGCTTCGTTTTTACCAACTCTTACTACGCATTTCTGTTGCACATTTACCGTCATATTTTCAGGTATGTCGTAGAGCACTTTGCCTTTACCCGGCGCTTCAACAGGTGCAGCCTCTTGTTGTGGCAAAGGAGCATCCTCTTCAAAATATTTATCAAGAGGAAAATAGATTCCACTTGGCTTTGGTAAGTTTTGAAAAATGCCGGGGCTTGGTGTGGAAGGCTCTTTATCTGCCTGTTGATAAGGCTCAAAAGATGCTGGGTTTTCAGGTGGTTCGGCGCCGGAAGATGTTTGTTCTGGAGCTTGTTTTGCAGAAGGTGCTCTGGCAGAACTACCTGATACTGGTCCTCGAGTCCCTACCATATTATCCAGGTCATCAAAAATTGACTTTTGTTTTGATTTCTTAAAAGGATTGATAGTTTCAATGATTGATTTAAATATACTTTTTTTGGGAGTGCTTTCTTCGCTGTAAAATGGAGAGGATGTTGCCGGGTAATCTTCTATAGGTTCGCTTTTAGAAACATGTACCCACTGAGATATACCAGCTATTTCAAAAAATTTCTCTCTTTGTTTGTTTAGCAAATACAAATAATCGAAAGGCACCATGCTTTGTAACCCTTGCGGAACAATGCATGGTTCTATATGTACCGGAATTGTTACAAGGTTGTTCTTAAGGACATAGTTAATTTGGAATTGAAAAATTTTATCGTAGGTAGATTTGCCTGAAAGAAGTACGATGCATACAGCATCTTTATAATCATCAATTAAAAAACCCGGTTTTATTAACTCAGTAACAGGCGAAGTATTAACATTTATGTCCTTAAGATTTTGCACCAGCTCTAAAGCCAATTGCTTATCCTGCTCCGAATAAATTACGTAATATTTAGTTTGGCTACTCATAATACTTACAAAATACAAAATCAAATTTGTACGAGTCAATACCCTTTGGTAGCAAACATCAAAAATAAAAATGCCTGCGAAATATTCGCAGGCAGGCAAAATTGCTTATTGATTTGAAGACTTTATCACAGGAATTTGTTAGCTGAACAAGTATTCCAAATCTTCCCTCGTCAGGTTTTTTACAAAGCCACTGTCATCCGTTATGAGGTCGGCTGCAAGCGCTTTCTTCTTCTCTTGCAACGAAAGTATTTTATCCTCTACAGTATCCTTACAAATCATGCGGTAGGCAAAAATGTTTTTGGTTTGGCCAATACGGTGTGTACGGTCAATGGCCTGTTGCTCAACCGCAGGGTTCCACCAGGGGTCTACAATGTATACATAATCAGCAGCGGTCAGGTTCAGGCCTACACCACCTGCTTTCAATGAGATCAAGAACACTCTACACGTGGTATCGTTTTGAAAACTTTGAATGGCTTTTTCTCTGTCTATTGCTGTAGTGCTGCCATCAAAGTATTCATACTTCACACCCATTTCATCAAGCCTTGCCCTTATTAATCCCAGCATTCCTAAAAACTGGGAGAAGACCAATGCTTTATGATTACTGATGTTTTCAGTAATCTCTCGTACCAGTTCATCCAGTTTAATGGAAACATTTGGAAACTTCTCCTGGTCGTTCATAATGGCCGGGCTGTCGCAAATCTGCCGCAGTTTCATTAAGCCCTGCAAAATGGTTAATTGCGATTTATTAATGCCCTGGTTTTCTACCACACCCAATATCTTATCCCTGAAATCGTTTCTGTAGGCATCATAAATTTTGCGCTGCTCATCGCCCATTTCGCAAAACAATATCATTTCTGTTTTTTCAGGCAGGTCTTTAGCTACCTGCTCTTTGGTGCGGCGTAAAATAAATGGGAACAACAATTTGCGTAAATGATCTTTTTGCTCCTGCTCACCAAACTTATCAATGGGCACGGCAAACTCCTGCTTAAAAAACTCCATACTGCCTAGCATACCCGGGTTTAAAAAGTTCATTTGGGCAAATATGTCAAACGTGTTATTCTGCAATGGCGTACCGCTTAAGCATAACCTGCTTTTTGCTTTTAGTAAGCTGGCGGCCTTGGTTACTTTGCTGGATGGGTTTTTAATCGCCTGGCTTTCATCCAGAATAATGTAGTCGAACTCGGGTTCGACAAACAATTTTATATCACTCCGTAAGGTGCCGTACGTTGTAATAATAACATCAATTGCCGGGTCCATTATGGCATCGCGGGTACGGCTGCCGCCATGATGTATGTAGTGCTTAATGCTGGGTGTAAACTTTTTAATCTCGTTCTCCCAGTTATACATCAAAGTGGTAGGGCAAACCACCAAAGCTTTCAGTTTTCCATTTTCTTGTTTTAAGTGGTGAAGAAAGGAGAGGGCCTGAACAGTTTTACCCAAACCCATATCATCAGCTAAAATGCCACCCCATTTAACCTCATTTAAATAGTTTAACCAATGCAAGCCTGACGCCTGGTAAGGTCGTAAAATAGGCTTCAGGTGTTCAGGGGGTTCAATGGGTTCAATATTCTTAAATTCTTTAAGCTTATCGTAACGCTCTTCCAGTTGAAAAAACAGTTCTTCTTCATCACGTGTTTCGTACAATTCTTCTATTACACTAAAGTGGTAGCGGCTCAGCTTCATCTTTTCAGACTTGCCTTCGCCCACACGAAACAGTAATGAATATTTCTTGATCCACTCTTCGGGCAATATACCCAGCGAGCCATCCTGCAAGGGAACAAACTGCTGTTTATTGGCCAATGCTTTTTTTACATCAGCAACCGTAATTTTTTGTTCCCCAAAGAAAATTTCCACCTTGGCATCAAACCAGTCTGTATGGCTGCTTATATAAATTTTGGTGGAGGGTTTGGCAGTATTGAACCTAAAATTTTTCAATGCTTCAAAACCAAACACCGGCACATCCATATCCTTCATGGCATCTACAAACAAAAAGAACCAGTTGTTTTTTAATACCTCGTTACCCTTTAGTACAAGGCTGTCCGTGCCCTCGGGCCTTATAAAATGCGAGTGTAGTTTTTCAATTCTTTCTACAAAAGCTTTCTCCTCATCGGTGTTACGCTGTATAACCAGCAACCGGTCTTGTTGCGGAATAATGATCTTGTCTTTATCCTGCGGTTTTACTTCGTAACCTTTATAAACAAACAAGGGTTGAAACACCAGGTAATCGCCCTTTTCCTTCAGCATTAATTTTACTTCAGGCTTAAGGTCCTTAATTTCCTCGCGTTTTACATTGTTAAACTGAACGTTGTAATCCTTTGCAAGGGGAAGTATAAAAGACTGCAATTCCTTATTCCAGTTTTCTTCTCCAATAATCATTTTACCACCCGGTAAAAACTTTTCAGCTATTAATACATCGGTCGATTTTTGCCAGAGATATAAACTTTCATTGTGTTGAAATAACAAAGGCGACTTGCTTTCATTTTGAGACAACGGCAACTCCAGGTGATTAACTTTTACAAAACATTCAACTTCGTAAGTCTTGCTTTTATAGGTGATATTAAAGTTGAGGTGTGCAGGTTCAACTGATAAATGTATTTTTTGTAACTGTGCTGTTACAAAAGGTTTTTTCGCCGGAAGTATGAACGAAAAGTAAGGGCTTGCATCATTAAATATCTTCTTGTATTTGGGGTGAAGATATTCAATGATGAGGTGGCGGGTCTCCTCTGGCAAATCGTCATTGTGTTGTTGAATGATGTTTTCCCATATACCACTAAAAGGTGAGTTGCGGTTCAGGTAACGGCTAACTTCGCCGGGCTGCAATTTGCGTAATTGCTGCACCATCATTTTATCATCTTCGCTAAAAAATTCGGTGTTTATATACTTACCTAAATCAATTTTCTCTGTCTTGCCAGAGAATGCATTTCTTTCCTCGTTTGGTTCGCCTTGTACACTTTCGATTATTACAAAAGGGTATTGTTCAATTTGAAGAAAAACAAGACCCAATTGCATAGGGGCCAGTTTCGGTGTTTCTTCTTCATCTGCCACTTCCACCTCTGAAAGTACAGGCATTGGTTTGGGTTTTAAACCCATTGCTGAAGGAGCAATTCGTTTAATACTACTGTCAAGCACCCTTAAAAATGGCTTGTTGTCCTTATAGGCAAATTCAAATTTGCCTTTAAGATCGTCGCTAAGCGAATAACCATAAGCCTCCAGTAATTTGTTTTTTTCTTTATCCCAGTTACGAATACTATCAAAATAACTAACACCAAATTTGTTTAACAGGTATACAAACACAATGGTTTTATGAACACACAAAGGGTGTTTTTCGTCGCTTTGGCAATTACAACTCGTATCAAAATTGCGTTCTTCATTTTTTTGAATAAGTATATTGAAGGTGTCACCGTTGTACTCAATCTGTGCCTTTACTTTCTCATCTTTTGCATCCTGAATATCAACCTTGTTATCCCTTAAAAATTCTTCGGCTTCGGTGTAAGAGTTTTGTGCAGCCAGCAGTCGAATCATTTTAAGATCGAGCTGTTTCATTTTAACAACCGTGTGCTTTTGATCGTATACCAGTTCTTTTTCGCCCAGCATGTTACGGTCCAGAAGCTCCTGCAATTGAAATAAAGCCCCTGCTTCGTGCCTGCAAATTTCACCCAAATTATAAGGGCAGGAGCAACGAAGCGACAGGCCATTTGCTTCTTTAAATTTGTTAACCTGAACTTTATAGTAGGTAGAATAAACATCATCCTTAACACGAAAAACAACTGCACCCAACAGGTCGTCGTATTCCATTAATTCTACGTTTCCAATAGCATGTATCTTCTTTCCTCTTCGGATAACTTCGTCGGTGCCGTTATTATAAACATGTTTAATCAAGTGAGGTAAAGCCATTGCAAGAATTTATTTTAGCCGGTTTTATACGTTGAGAAATGAATTTTTTCACCAATAAAACGTCATTAGTTCAAAAAAGAGCAAGTAGCAAAAATAACGGAAAACACCACAGTAGGAGTATATTATAAAAGCTGTCTTTTGAATTCTTTGTTAAGAAAAAACGATAGTCTGACACGATAAAACTGGTCAGTTTATAGGTTGTATAAAAGAGAAATCTACCTCCAAAAATTATAACACCCTAAGCTCATTATTAGTATAAACAGGTAATATGTTGGCTACATTTATACTTATACAATATTGCAGGTCTTTTTGAAGGCCATAAGCAGCCAGGCGGTGCCAATGCGTTGTGTGTTGAATAAATTCGTATAAATCATTTTGGTGCTGTTGATACATTTGCTCTGCCATAAGGCTGCTATCGCAGTGAATGGTAAAATGTTTTTTTATATTTTGAATGACCGCACCGGCAAACAAAGTATCCTCCAGGTTAACCCGGTCCTTCCACGCAGAGCATCCAAGGATGACATTTTTGTTTTGACTGAGTAAATGGTCGCACACAGCACCAAGATTTGGAAAAGATCCGGTAATTACTTCTGCAGCTCCGTTGTTTACAGCACGATGTAATAATTTAGTACCGTTTGTTGTAGTTAGCACCAGGGTTTTGCCAGCTATAAAATCTCTTGAATATTCGGCAGGAGAGTTTCCATATTGTAAGCCTTCAATCACTTTTCCATCTCTTTCACCGGCAGTAATAGCACCTTCAATTTCGCTGCCTAATTGCTTACAGGAGTCAACATCTTCAACCGGTATAACCCGTGTAGCCCCATTGTACAAGGCTGTTGCTATTGTAGATGTAGCACGGAACACATCAATAATTACGACAATGGTATCCTGCAACGGATAGAGGTTTAGCAATGCAGGACTAAGGCAAGTTGATAAGTGAGGCTTCATAGGTTAACAGAATGAATAAGTAGCTATATAATAGAATAATATAAAACGATTGCAAATTTAGTAGATACAAGTTTATTGTAAAAAGTACAAATGTCACCGCATTAAGGTTGGCTGCTACAATGGTTTTGGGATGATAGTTTGTGGGCCAGCAACATAACTTTCTAGCAAATATTTAGTTTTTGCTACTTGAAAGCATTCATACAGCCTATAAGTTAAAAGCTTCAATTTCAATTATTTTAGTTAACACTTTACTAACTATAAGAAAATTTTTGTATTATTTTTGTTTTCATACAGGCAATTTAATCCTGTAAGCTGATTGGTTGATTTTTGTTAAGGTTTAGTTGAATGAACAGGTTGAAAAATTAAAAGCTGATTATCAGCAATAATTGTTTTTTTCCTGTTATGTATTCATCTCAACCAATGATATGATACCATTTCTGCAACAAGAAAATTTATAAACTCCCCTAAGATTATGACAACGACCTACCATGGCGAAAGGTGGAAGGTGGTTGAATTCGACTTTGAATTCACCAACGAGAACCGAATCGAAATCTCAAACTTTGGAAGAATCCGAACCTTTAATAAGGTTTCAAATGGCAACATTCTTAATGGGTCCATGATAAATGGCTACCCCATTATCCGTCTCAAATTTTTTAAACGACGCGATGAGGAAACGGCTAAGAAATTAGTCTTTCTGCAGGCACAGGTAGTAAAACTCTCTAAGAAAATAAGGGAGATGAAGCTGAATGAAAAACCAAAGGAAACAATTGCTGATGCTGAACAACTGCTAGAAAAAGTAAAGAAGAATTTAAAGAAGAAATTTGCAGACGACACCAAGCTACGCACCATCCATTACCATGCTTTGATACACCGGTTGGTTGCAGATTATTTTTTACCAAAGCCTAAAGTCAATCAAACTATTGTTGCCCACAATGACCACGATAAATTAAACAACCGGGCAACTAATTTAAAATGGATGACACCGGAAGAAAATTATGCTCATCAGCAACACAGCCCCCTGGTTATAGCAGAAAGATTAGAGCGTCAAACCAACCCGTTGAAACACCCGTCGTACAGCAAGCTTACTGTTACAAGGGTAATGCTCCTGAAAAAATTATTGAACGAGGGTAAACCTATCAAAACACTGGTAAAACAATTTAAAGTCACCGACACCCAGATTTTAAGGATTAAGAGAGGCGATAACTGGGGAAAGATACAAGCTGCTAAATAGTAAATCTCTCATCTCAAATTTTGCAAGCAGTTCATGCGGCTGTTCTCAGCTGCATTACCGTTTTCTTTTGCCCGTAATCCAAAGCTTTTTCCGGTGAAATAGCCAATCTCATTAACTTAAGAGTGTGATTCATTTAAAACGATCCGTCATGCTGAATTTATTTCAGCATTCCCTGTACCTCACCTGATACTTTCCAAGTAATCCTGAAACAAGTTCAGGATGACGAACCCTCAGTTAATGACAATGGTGAAATAGAGTAGGCTGTGGTCTTTAAAAATTAACAATCACATAGGGTGGTACTATTTTCCTGCATCACCTTTGCTCAAAAAAAATTTAGACATGATAACAACCACAACGCATAGCATAGAAGGCAAACCCGTATTACAATACCTGGGTGTTGTAAGTGCAGAATCAATTATTGGTGCTAATATTTTTAAAGACCTTTTTGCAGGTATAAGAGATATTGTTGGTGGAAGAAGTGAAACGTATGAAAAAGTAATTGACGAAGCCCGGACAAATGCAATGGATGAAATGGTAAATAAAGCCAAAGCTTTGGGAGGCAATGCCGTAATAGGTATTGACCTGGATTTTGAAACCGTTGGTACTTCAGGAAGTATGCTGATGGTTCTGGCAACAGGTACAGCCGTTATAGTATAATGCACGACGGTTTCAATTGACTACATAATATCAAAAATCAACTCTATTTAAAAATAAAAAAAGAACCCCGGTAAAAAGGGTTCTTTTTTTAATTTAATTAAGACCAGCTTACATGGTTGTAACAACGGTTTCATTAACAACCGTAGCCGTTGGCTCAATATCAAATTTTTGAGTAATGGTTTCTTTTGCTGAGCGAATAGTAAAAGTTAACCGGCATTTATCTCCCCCATTTTTAAGAAAAATATTCTTGTTTACTTCCCTGTCCTTATAAACACGGCGGTAAAGAACATCACCATGCTCGTCAGAAAGTTCTAATACAACCCTATCTTCTGTCTGGTTAAGGTAGTTAACATTAAAGGTTAGCAGGTTATTTTGACGCCCAACATAAGAGATGGCTTCGCTGGTTGCTTTTCCTGTTTTGTCGTTTGCTTTTGCATCAAATATTCCAACGATTAAAATAAGAGAAGTTAACAGGGCTGCAGAATAACGCTTTACTGGCCTGGCAATAAACAATTGCTTCTTCATATTAAGATGATTTAAGTTTTAGATAAAAATTACACAAAGCTTTCCTGCACTTCGTTTAGGAAAGTGTGAAATGTAAAATGCGTTTTGTATTTGGAGTTACAGTTTAGTTACCACTACATCTTCAACCAACTTTGTTTTTGTGACGATGTTGAATAGTTGATTGATGACTTTTTTGCCTGCAATTATGCTGAAGTTTACCTTAGCCGTTTCGCCCATGTTTTTAACAAATATATTTTTATTGAAGGATTTGTCAGTGAACTTCTTTTGAAATAAAATTTGTCCGTTGTCGTCTGTCAACTCTAATACAAATGGAGTTTCTTCAACATTATTGTAATCGATATTAAAGGTTAAAAGATTACTCTGCGAGCCTACATAGGTGATTTTTGCGTCAAGAGGTTTGTAGTCTTTGCCGGAAGCATTTGCAGGGTTAAAGCCGGTTAATAATAAGAATGAAACAAATAATGCAGAGGTGCAAACTTTAAAGTTTACTGTGTTGATAAATTGCTTTTTCATAATCCCGATTTTAAATTTTAAATGATAAATGCATGGCGCACAATCGAGATATATGGAGCAGATCGGGGAAAGAACCGGCCAGTAGTTCCGGTTTATAAGAAGATGCATTTACTTCTTGTAAGATCCAACGCTTAGGTTAAGGATCGTTTTATATTCAAGGGTATATGCTTAAACAATATAAAGGTAACCCTTTTAATGTGTAAATATTACACAACAAAATATAATTTTCTTTAAGAGCTCGTTTTTTATAAAGCAGCAACTGGCACCGTATTGTAGAGCAACTACTTTACTGGTTTATTAAGTATTCTCCAAAGGGTATCTTTTAATTCAGTTAACCCTTGCTGTGCAACGGATGAAATAAATAAATGAGGAATATTAGGTGGAAGTTCATTAACAATGGCCGCTTTTAATTCTTCATCAAGCATATCGCTTTTGCTAATAGCTATGATAAAATCTTTTTGTAACAATTCAGGATTATACTCTTCTAGTTCCTTGTATAGAACATCAAACTCCTTGCGATGATCTGCACTATCGGCGGGTATTAAAAACAACAGGCAAGCATTGCGTTCTATGTGCCGTAAAAAACGATGACCCAAACCTTTACCTTCTGCAGCGCCTTCTATTATACCCGGTAAGTCGGCTATACAAAAACTTTTTCCTTCGCGATATTCTACCATACCCAATTGAGGTACAAGTGTAGTAAACGCATAATCAGCAATCTTGGGTTTGGCTGCAGTAATAACAGATAACAACGTTGATTTGCCTGCATTTGGAAAGCCTACCAAACCTACATCGGCTAACACCTTTAATTCTAAAACCTTCCAGGCTTCTACACCTTCTTCACCGGGTTGAAAATGTTCGGGAGCCTGGTTGGTAGGTGTTGCAAAATTTCCATTGCCCAGGCCACCACGGCCACCTTTCATTAAAATAATCTGCTGACCATCTTCCAAAATTTCAACATCTACTTTTCCTGTCAGTTCATCTTTAGCTATCGTTCCTAAGGGCACCTCAATTATAATATCCTTTCCCTCGCGGCCGGTAGAGTTATTCTTGCTTCCGTTTTCGCCATCTTCTGCTAAAACATTTTTATAATAACGCAGATGCAACAGTGTCCATAGCTGGCTGTTACCTTTTAAAATAATGTGACCACCCCTGCCACCATCACCGCCATCCGGGCCACCCATAGCAGTTAACTTATTACGCATAAAATGCCTGCTACCAGAACCACCATGACCACTCTTGGCAAAAATGCGGATGTAGTCTATAAAATTCGATTTTTCCATTATGGCGCAAAGATAAGTTTTAGCAGGGGAAGGGTAGAAGCAGGGTGCATTACAAGTTGTCGCACCTAGTACAAATCGTTTGCTACGGAACGAAAAAAAGCCGTTGCGTTTATTTTCTACGCCACCAGTCGTTCCGATGGAACGTTTATTGGGTAGAACATATCGGGCTAGTTGTTTAAGCGTTCCACAGGAACGCCTGTCTGGAATGTGACAATTTGGAATGTATCTTGGGAGCCGTTCAATTTGCTTACAATAGAAGTAACAGGGCACTCATACACAAACCTGTAAATGTTATCTCAATTAAGGTTTTTGCGAGATGAGTTGTTTAACCTTTTCCATTTTTGCATCTATGCCCAACCTGATGGATGTTGAAGAAGGTAGTACCTCAACATCGGGGATTACGCCTCTGCCATTATGTGGTTTGTTATGATCAAACACCATTTTATACAAGGGAAGTACTACTCTTAATTTGCTGTTAGGTAAGGTTACAACCGGCAAATGCACTGCAGTATTTCCATAAGCACCGCCACCTGTTTCTTCGCCAACAATGGTGATATTATGTTGACCCTTTAAGTGCGTTGCCATCATACTGGCTGCCGAAAATGTATAACCACCTGTTAGCACATATATGTTTCCGTCAAAGTGATATTTCTTTTTAGGATGAAATTGATGCCTTTCAAAATACCTGAAGTGTATAAGACCATCAGCATCTTTTCTACCCGAAAAATTCAAGCTCAACCAATAGAGAAACCAGGGATGCATGTGTTGGCGGTATTTAAATTTCCGGTCGATTGCCGTAATTGAATCTGCAATAGTAAAAGGCTCATTTTTTAAATATTGCAACAATCGTATGCTGCTAAAAATGCTGCCGCCGCTATTCTGCCTAACATCAACAACTACATTTTTAAACCCTGATTTTTTTATGGTCTTAAAACTTTTTCTAAAGAATGATTGAAGCTTGCCCTCGCTAAAAGTATTGAGGTTTATAAAAGCAGTTTGACGTAAGGTGTCCAATTGCAAATTGCGTTGGGATAAGATGCGTAATTTTTTTCGTTCGCTTTTACTAAGTTTTGGAAATGCTGCCATCCGCAATTTCTCAAGTGAATCGGAAAGGGGTTTGAAGTAGGGAATTTTGATTAGCTTTTTATTACTAAGAGAATCGATGTAAGCAATAGAAAAGGTATCGTTAATACCATAAGTAGATTTATAATATTGGGGAAAGTAAAAGCTAACGAGTTGTTGTTGAAAAGCATTCGTATAACCATCTCCTCCAATGAGCGAGTACATGCTATCCAATAAAGATGTATTGGACCGTCCATTAATTGAAGTAACAAGAGTACCCCTGGTAAGAAAGGAATCTTTTAAAAAATTGTTTAGTACAACCAAAGAATCGTTCCAGGCTTTTAATTGCAATGGAAACTGTGGTAATCGCTTGCCGTTAAAATAATCGGTATAAGCTTTGGAAAAACGTACCTGCGTATGTCCGCAGCGAATTTTTTTAATGGTCCAGGAAACTTTATTTCTAAACTGTAGTTCAGTTAACGAATCGGTTATGGAAGCTATGGTATTATTAAAATAGAAATCGATAGTGTCTTTGGGTGTATACCAATAAAGCCCGGGATGATTTTCTTCGAGGATTGCTTTCAGGAGTTTTACATCCTTTTGCAAAACATTAGCCGGTAATTTTTGGGCAGGAGTATAGGTTGACTTTTTAGAGGATACACACGAAGTAAGAATGATAAGCCATAAAACGCTACAAAATATTCCTGCTTTTTTCACTATTGCAATATAGTGTACGAAGGCTTTCGATATAACGGTTTAGTTGATGGTACTTATAGCTTAACAAAATGCCTGTTAGTTAAGTTGCTGTGGTGCATACCGTACAATTACAAACAATGATTTATTGTTCCTTCCAGGTATGATCAGCAAGCAACTTTACACTGGATATAAAATTTTTATACGGCATTTGCTTACCCCATTCGTTGGAGGCTACCATTGAGAGTACAAAACTATCATCATGCTTTTCATATAGGTAATACACCTGGCCAATATTTGGCTTGAAGGTTAGCCTTGCATTATATATGTTCATGGACAACTCTTTGCGTCTTTGAATCTCGTGTGCCTGCATGGCCAGCAACTCAATTTGTTTGCGTATCTGGTCTAGTTGCATATTGGTTTGTTCTTCCATAGCTGTAAGTGCTTTGTGTTTTATTACGCCTTCTTTTGTAGGGCGAATAACTGCACCCGACACAGAGGCTGAATAGGGCAATACACTCATTTGCTTGTGATAGAATTCTTCATTAACGAAAGCCACACCCAAATCAGTAAAGCCTTTTTGAGTAACCTTTAAATAACCATTGGGAAGTATCTCGTGCAAAACCTGCAATACCGTTTCCTGCTGCTTATAAAATTGAATATCAAATGATATGCTGTTTGTAAAACTGGCTTTTACCTGGTCTGCATGGATAGCATTATTTTGATCGGCTGTTGCAATTGCGTTCATTGCTTCATCTGCCTGGATTGTGTAGTTTGAAGCATAAGCTTCGTTTTCGAAAGTTACCCAGTTGTAGTAGATAACCAGTTGCTGCGTATCAGGCAGCCTGTCAATTTTATAAATACCACTCTTGGGTCTAAAGCCATAATTATAAATTCCTCTCTCCGGAAATAGTTGCCACGATGCAACAAAGTTGTAGGCTTGTACCATAAGTCCTGTATTTTTCGGCTGTAACAACAGGAGAAGAGTGTAATTGTTCGGGGGGGAATTTTCTTCTTCATTCGATAATGGGGTTCAAGATTCTTGGGTTGATAACCCAAGAATTATTTGAGGTGAAAAATCATACAATTGTTGGGTTACCAACCCAAGAATTTGAGGATAGGCTTGGTAGAATTGTCGACACCTTGATAATTCGGGTGCGGTCAATCCCTTAATTTTTATTTTATCCGCAATGACCTCTCTGAGACGTGTACCATAAGCAGCCCTGTCTTCTCCTCTTTGTTCAAACTCTACAATGTAATAACCAATCAGCCAGTTTCTAACAGTCAAATGCCTGTTAACAGCTTTTGCTGCACTACTTTGTAAGCTGAGGTGAGCTGTATTTATTGCCTTAATTAATTGTCGAAACTTCATTTAATTAGCCTGTGAGATAAAATTAAAATTACTGGTTTTCATTATAAGGAGTGGGTATTGATTTTTTCTTTTCTGCATATAGCACTATAGCTATTCCTATTGTATAAGCTAACAGATCTGTCCAGGCAAACGAGGTTCCGATAACGGTTCGAGCAAGGCTAGAGTGTTTCAATCCAATCCTGTTTACAAAATGAAAATATTGAAGTACCTCGATAACATATGAAAAACTAGAACCCCGGTAGCTGTTGAAACTACGGGGTTTTGAAGAATGATTTTATAAAACAATAGATCAACATCACCACCAAAACATCGCCAACATAGGGTCTGATAATAGGGTCGTGGGCAAAGATGGCAATCAATACTTCGATGACAAATAGTATTACGGTAAACAGAAAATAACGGAGGTTGAATTTGACTACAGTGCTCATGAACGATGCTTGAATATATATTTAATTGTTACCCGAAATGTGAGTATTTTATTTCAGTAGCATGATGTTAATCTGCACACGCTGTGCGACCCCGCAATATTTGACGGGGCAGGCAGCTACGGCCGTAAAATAGCGGACCAAATGCACGGTACCAAAACGAAATATTACCCAAACATCTCAACAATTGTTTTAAAGCCCAGCCATGCCATTATAACTACAACAAGCCAACCTGCAATACTCATCCATAGTGGGTGTTTGTAATTGTGGACCAGGCGTTTTTTTGTGACCGCAAATAATATAACCGCTAATGCAATGGGTAGTATCAATCCGTTTAGTGCACCTACTGTTACCAGCACTTTTACCGGCTTGCCTATGCCAATAAATACTACTGTGGAGAAGACAATAAAAATGGAAATGAGCTGACGGTAATTTTTTTCTATCCACGGGTGAAAGCTGCGCAAAAAAGAAACTGATGTGTAAGCCGAACCGATAACAGAGGTTATAGATGCACACCACATAACCACACCAAAAAAACGATACCCCAACTGACCCGCCGCTGCACTAAAAACAGAAGCTGGAGGATTAGCAGGATCGATGACGGCCCCACCCGTAACTACACCCAATGCGGCTATAAATAATGCCACCCGCATACATGCAGTTATAACAATTCCGGTAACTGAGCTTCGGGTAACAGCCTCTATATTTTGCGGGCCAGTTACTCCGGCATCCAGCAACCGGTGTGCACCTGCAAAACTTATATAACCCCCCACTGTGCCACCAACAATAGTTATAATAGCATTGGTACTTATGGTAGTTGGTCGCAGGGTATGTTGCACGGCATCAAGAATGGGTGGGTGCGAACTGAAAGCTACATAGAGGGTTAGCAATATCATTAAACCGCCCAACAATTTGCTAATGGTATCAATAGTCTTACCTGCATCTTTTAACCAAAAAACCAGGAGCGAAAAAACACAACTCATCATTGCTCCACTGGTAACATCCATACTACTTACCACGTTAAGTCCAAGACCGGCACCGCCTATGTTTCCGATGTTGAAGGCTAATCCGCCGATGACAATTAATGTTGCCAAAAAATAGCCAAGGCCAGGTACCAGCTCGTTTGAAAGATCTTGTGCTCTTTTTTCGGCAACTACCAATATGCGCCAAATGTTCATTTGTGCGCCTATGTCGAGCAAAATGGTAATGAAGATTACGAAGCCAAAGTTTGATAAAAGTTGTTGAGTAAATACTGTAGTCTGTGTAAGAAAACCGGGACCAATGGCTGAGGTGGCCATAAGAAAGGCGGCGCCAAGACCCGCATTGTTCCAACGCGATTTAGAGGGATTTGATTTCAATATGATGTTGCAGTAAAGTTTGATGAATGGCTTTGGCAAAATCAACCGCATGATCGCCGTCGCCATGCAGGCAAATGGTATCGGCTTTTATAGGAATGCTGACAAGTGATACACTTGTAACGGTATTGTGTTGTATCAATTGCAATACCTGCTCAACTGATTGTTGCATGTTAGTTATGAGTGCATTGCTTTGCGATCGCGGTGTAAGACTTCCATCGTTTTGATAGGTGCGGTCTGCAAATACTTCGGAAGCAGATCTAAGCCCCACCAACTTTGCCTGTGTTATTAATTGGCTGCCACTAAGGCCGTACAATATAAGCCGGGGATCAATATCGGCAACTGACTGAGCTATGGCTGTTGCCATCTCAACATTTTTAGCGGCCATGTTGTACAATGCTCCATGTGGTTTTACGTGATGCAACGAAACTTTTGATTCTACACACATGTTTCGCAAAGATTGCACCTGTTTAAAAACGAGTTGATAAATTTCGGTGGATGTAAGCTGCATTTCAGTTCGGCCGAAGTTGGCTTTGTCATCAAAGCCGGGATGTGCTCCTATAGCAACTCCATATTTTATAGCCAGATCTATGGTTCGTTGCATAGTGGTTTCATCGCCGGCATGGTAGCCACAGGCTATGTTGGCCGAAGTTATAAAAGGCATGATGGCTTCATCTGTGGGCATGCCCTCGCCTATGTCGCAGTTAAGGTCTGTTGTTAGCGTTGATGAAGTCATTCAATCGTAAGTTACAGGCATTTTGCAGTTGCAACAAATGACGTTGCTGGCTAAGAAAAGCTTCTTCGGCCTGGCCTTGGGTTACCAATGTGAAGCTGATGGAATCGCTGACGTTACATTGGGCCAGGCTACAAAAATCTGCTGAAATTATATGACCTATTATAGGATAACCTCCAGTAGTTTGATGATCGGCCATAAGTATAATCAGTTGACCGTTTGGTAGCAGTTGAATGGTGCCTTTAGTAACTGCGGATGATATGATGTTTTGTGGTTGCTTTAATAATAATGGTTGGGATTGAAGTTTATATCCCATACGATTGCTGTCTGTAGTTATGGTAAACTGTTGTTGTAACAATTGTTTTTGACTATCGTTGGTCAATAGTTTGAAGTGTCTTCCCGCTACTACACGCAAAGGGCCTGTCTGGTATAAATCATTTGTGTTTGCACTGAAGAGGGGAATACAAAAAGCATCCATTGATTGAGGAAAAGTATCAGGAACATCAATATTAAAAAGAATGTTATCAGCGGTCTTCAATCTTTGCCCATTAAATCCACCTGCATGCACAAGGGCATTGGTGCTACAACTATTTAACCACGAAGAGAGTTTAAATCCTCCATGTAAACCCAGGTAAACCCTTGCACCTTTTTGTGGTTGTTTAAATTGAAGTACAGCATGTTGTTTTACAAAAATTGGTTTGTTTAATGGAATAATCTGGTCGTTGATACTAGCAGTAAAATCAGCACCACTTAAGGCGAAGAGGGCATTTTTTTGAAAGGAAATGGTGGCTGCAGGAAAATGCATTTCAAGTACAGCTTCGCTGGGATTGTTTAGGGTAAGCGCATTTACAATATGTAGGGCAAGCGTATCCATGGCACCACCGGGATTGATACCCAGGTGCTGATGACCATACCTGCCTTCATCAAAGAAGACATCGCTTAAACCAGCCTTTACTATACGAATGCTCATGTTTGTTGTTGATGATTGAATTCCTCCAAAGAAATTGAATAGAATGTTACCTCGTCGCCAGGTTGTAGTAATGCAGCTTCCTTCTTTTTAATATCAAATATTTTTATGGGTGTCTGCCCAATTAATTGCCAGCCACCGGGTGAAGCAAAAGGGTATATTCCTGTTTGATTTCCGGCAATGCCCACACTACCGGCGGGCACCAGTTTACGTGGATTGTGTTTGCGTGGTGTAATCAACTTTTCAGGTACGGTGGCCATATAGGGAAACCCCGGCAGAAAGCCCAGCATGTATACATGATATGTTATACCTGTATGCAGGCTAATAACCTGGTCTTCTGTTAGTTCATGTTGATGGGCAAGCCACTGTATGTCTGGTGCCACTGTTGGATGATAACAAACGGGTATGCTTACTGACCTTTTTGTATGTGAAAATTTTAATTGCTGTGTTTGAAGGATGTTCACTACATGCTGCTCTAACCAACCGTACACAGTTTGTTTTTTTTGGCAATGCTGATGAAGTTGAAATACATCGTAGACAACAGTAAGTGTTGTATAAGCGGGTATCAAATCCAGCAGACCTTTAAAAGGTTTTGTTTGCAAATAATTGAAGAGAGATAAGACCTGTTGATTGGTTTTGTGATTGATTTCATAACCAAATTCAATGGTTATAGCATGATCGCCTAAAGGGTAAATAGTAAAGCCGGTTGACACATGTTTAATTGTGTAAACAAGTTATTGTTTTCTGTTTAAAACAACTTCGTTTTGAGCCGCGAAGAAGCACTAAGTTCTTTTGTCAACTAATATCTTTTTTGAACCACGAAGACGCCAAGGCACGAAGTAGCACGAAAGATTTCTTTTTTGATTGCCACCATTGCACGAATTATTAGATGAATGGGCATCCAGGAGATCCTGACATTCGTCAGGATGACGGCTAAAAGGAGCATTTAACTGTCAACTATCATCTTCATTAAAAACAACGAACAACCTTCCTGAATTACTTTCTTTTAAAAATAGGAACAGTGCTGCAGGGCTCGCCATACATAATGCTTTTTACAAATGGCCTCAGCTTACTGGTAATTTCAACATAAGCTGCCTCGGGGATGGGCTGATCGCCACAGCCTTTTACTACTACGCGTTTGTCAGTATAATCTTCACCTTTTATG
>JBBQVY010000074.1:0-20503 GCA_038211085.1 Chitinophagales bacterium
GCCTCGTTAAAAGGCTTGCCGTTTTGCACCAGTTCAATTTCTTTATCGTCTATCCATTTTGCGGTGCGATAAGTAGCAGACTCACAAACCCAGCACCTAATCGCCATTTCTGCAAGCTTGTATTGTATGGCTCCAAAAGTGCTGATCGATTTCTTAAACTGTTCTCTGTTGATGGCGTATTCAATGGACGTATTCAATGCTCTTTTAGAACCACCCAAAGCGGCTGCACACAACTTCAACCTGCCAATATTTAAAATGTTGAAGGCGATGATATGACCCTTGCCTGCTTCACCCAACAGGTTTTCTACAGGCACTTTGCAATCCTGGAAGTACAACTGCACGGTCGACGAACCTTTGATGCCCATCTTATGTTCTTCAGGTCCCTGGGTAAAGCCTTCTGTGCCGCGTTCAATAATAAAGCCTGTAAATTTTTCTCCATCAATCTTGGCAAATACGGTATACACATCTGCAAAGCCGCCGTTGGTTATCCAGCATTTTTGCCCGTTAAGCAGGTAATATTTTCCATCGTCGCTTAGTCGTGCTGTAGTTTTTGCACCCAATGCATCGCTGCCACTGTTCGGTTCAGTTAAGCCGTATGCGCCTTTCCACTCGCCGGAGGCAAGCTTCGTAACGTATTTCTGCTTTTGCTCTTCTGTACCAAAATATAATATGGGCAATGTACCTATACCGGTATGTGCAGACACTGCAACCGAAAACGAGAAGCCACCACCGAGCCCTTCGTTAACCAGCGTGGAGGTAATAAAATCTTTACCCAATCCGCCCAAATCCTCGGGCATAGATACACCCAGTAAACCCTGTTCGCCGGCTTTAGTCATTAACAATGGCATCAGTCCTGCTTCCATTGCATCCAGCCTGTTAACTACGGGCAGCACTTCTGTATCGAGGAATGAGCTGCACATGTCTTTAACCATCTGCTGTTCCTCGTTGTAATCTTCGGGTATAAAAGTGTCGAAAGGAGAACTTTCTTTTACCAGCCACTGACCCCCTTTAATGCTTTGAGTTGATTGTGTTGTTGTGCTCATAAATTAAAATTTTACCGGGTAAAGTATTAAATGATGAATTGCCTTGTTATAAAATCAATTACTATTTTAAGTTTTCGTACACCCTAACCAGTACAGATTTACATAGCTCAATATCGGCTTCATTCACACCTGCCAATGCTTCGTTAAGTGTTTGGTTGGCCATATCCATAGTGGTGTTCTGTAAATCTGCGGCTGCTTCAGTTAAATAAATCAGGTTGATGCGCCTGTCTTGTTTAGAGGCAACCCTCTTAACCATTTTAAGCTTTTCAAGATTATCTACCAGGCGTGTTATGCTCGGCTTATCCCTAAAAGTTCGTAAGCACAATTCTTGCTGGCTGATGCCATCTTCTTTCCATAAATGATAGAGAACACTCCATTGCTCTATTGTAATATCAATGTTTGCCTGCTTAAAGTTTTTCTGTAATCTCCTGGCTACTGCTGTGGATGCCATCCCTGTGATAAAGCTGTATAATTCTCCTCTTTTAAATTGGTTGTTTGGCATATAGTTAGTTAAGCAACTATTCAAATGTAATGAGATTTTCTAATTCTTTACATAAATTTTTTGGCTTGAAAAAAAGCTTTACCATAAAAAAAGCGGCACCAGAATGGCTGCCGCTTTGCTAAAAATGAAAACCCCACTATTGTATTATGATGCGTTTGTTTTCTTTAATTCCATTGTAGCTAAACTGCACATTGTAAAGGCCTGCATTCAGGTCGCACACGTGAAGGTGGGCATTGTTGAGGCCCGGATATGCACTCATTTGAAGCTGTAAAACCATCCTGCCCGACAAGTCGAATATTTTTGCAACCATCTTACCTTCTTTTTCAGCATTATATTGAATCATCATCTCTATGGGTCTTTTAATTGGGTTGGGGCCAATTAGTGTAATTAGTTTTGATGTGGCATCCGGATTTTTGAACATAAGCACTTTGGATAGTTTCTCTTTACCATCCTTATCTACCATTACAAGGGTGTAGTATATGTATTTGAAGAAGTTATTTAAAGTGTTATCAGTGTAAGTATATACCCGTTCAACAGATGAATTGCCTGTAGCTGTTACTCTACCTGCATCAGAATATTTATTGCCATCGTAGCTACGCCTGATTGTAAAGTGACTTACATTTTCTTCGCTTACCGTTACCCAGCTAAACAATGGTTTTTTTGCAGATGTACTGGTAAGATTGAATGACTTTAAGGTGGCAGGAAGAGATCCTACGGCAGTAAAAGTACCAACCATGCTGGCGTGAATATCGCAAATATAATTGTAGGTACCGGTAGTGGTTACCGTATAATCGTATGTGCGTGGATTTACCCCCGAAGGATTACCGCTGTTAATTTGGGCTGCACCTGCAGGTACCCCATCGGTTGCATTGATGGATGATGCATTGTGAAAACCCTGAGTAAATTCGTAACGAATTATATCACCCACCTGCACTGTACCAAGGTTGGAAGGGTTAAATTGAAAATTTGAAACAGTAACGGAATGGATTGCACTTTTTGATACACTACAAAATGCTGTAAATAACAGTAGTAAGTAATATTTTTTCATAATTAAGGTTTGGTTAGTTTGAGTATAATGTTTAAGCAGTTAATACGGTTTATATAGAAAGTGGTTGCCTGGTATAAGAGGAAAATAATTTTTTCAATAATCCATTGCCAAAAAGCCTTGCTAAGGAACGTCTAAATTTAGTTTGAGACTTTGAATTTTGAAACTGAAGACGCCTTTTTTACAATAGATAAAGTGATTGCGACCCCGCAAGTATGACGGGGCGGGCTGCAAGGATGATGCTATAAAAAACTTCTGTTGGTATTATACAAATCATTTTTAGACAGCTTCTGAAAAAGGTAACAAACAAGAAGTTAAGGGCATAGTGTTTGTTAAGTGTAAACACTTTAATTAGGTTGAAGTCAACATAAATACCTTTGTAATACAGTTGTTCCATTTTTAAAAATCAGCCAGGTGTATGGATAGTATGTTTATAGAACAGGGAAAAGCAAGTTTCCATTACCGGCAATTTGGATCGGGTAATAAACTTTTGTTTTGCTTTCATGGATATGGCAGAGATGGACATTCTTTTGATTTTTTAGATGAACCTCTTGGCAAGCAGTTTACCATCATAGCCATTGATATGCCGTTTCATGGGCTTACCAAATGGAACGATACACTGACCTTTCACCCAAATTACCTGGTGCAGGTGATGCAAAAAATCAGGCAAAACTTACATAAAGAGAAAGAGAAATTTTCGCTTCTTGGCTTTAGTATGGGTGGCAGAATTTCGCTACACCTAACACAGATACTGCACAAGCATATAGACAAAGTAGTGTTAATAGCACCTGATGGATTGAAGATAAATTTTTGGCACTGGTTCTGCACCCATACCTGGCTGGGTAACAAGCTGCTGGGCTATTCCATTAATCATGCAGGCTGGGTGTTGTACCTGTGCCGGGTTGCTGAAAAAACCAAAGTCATTAATGCAAGTGTTGCCGGTTTTGTTATGGATTATTTGCATGATAGCGAAGAACGCCAGAAACTCTACCAGCGTTGGACAACGCTAAGAAAATTCAGGTTGTATAAGGACAAATTGAAACGCATTATTGTAAAAGATAAGATACCAGTACGTATGTTGTTTGGGTTACACGATAAAATTATTCTTTCCTCTTCGGGCAGAAAGTTTAGAAAAGGAATGGAAGATTACGCCAGTGTTAAGGTGATTAATGAAAGCCACTATATTTTAAAAGAAAGACATGCCGAAACCATTGGCGAATTGCTAAATGGGTAATAGTTGTTTTCTTTGTTGCACATGCTTTACCTGTTGCTTTTTAGTGTTGTGTTATTAACCGGTTATGGTTTTTTAATTGAGACCTACCGGCGTTGGTTTAAAAGCATATTTCCCTATAACATAAACGAAAGTATTACTCCAGCCACCAGTTTTAGTATAATCATTCCTGCACGCAATGAGGAGATAAGTCTTAAGCAGTACCTGCCAGCCATTTTACAACAAAATTACCCGGTAAGTTTATTTGAAGTAATTGTTATTGATGATTATTCAACCGACAGAACTGCTGATGTTGTCTTAGCATTTCAAAACGAATATTCAAATATTAAGTTGTTGCGCCTGCAGGATG
This sequence comes from Chitinophagales bacterium, assembly GCA_038211085.1. Classification (GTDB taxonomy): domain Bacteria; phylum Bacteroidota; class Bacteroidia; order Chitinophagales; family Chitinophagaceae; genus Segetibacter. Next base: position 4,171 of record JBBQVY010000074.1, read on the forward strand.
TATTGTCGGGCATTAAGCTAAACAGCTATAAAAAAAAGGCTATTGAAAAGGCTATCGAAAGGGCAAATGGAACATGGATTGTTACAACCGATGCTGACTGTTTGGTGAAGAAGAACTGGCTGCTTTCATTCAACTCATTTATAACAGAAAAGAACCCTGTCTTTATTGCTGCACCCGTTTCTTTTTTCAGCCGTAAAAATTTTCTTTCCATTTTTCAGTCGCTTGATTTTATGAGCCTGCAGGGCATTACTGCGGCCTCGGTAAATAAAGGCTTTCACAGCATGTGTAATGGTGCTAACCTTGCTTATAAAAAGTCAATGTTTCAGCAAGTAAATGGATTTGCAGGTATTGATAATATTGCCAGTGGAGATGATATGCTGCTGATGCACAAAATTTACAAACAGGATGCTGCAGGGGTTAAATTTTTATTATCGCAGCAGGTTATTGTACAGACAGCAGCTATGCAAGACTGGAGAAGCTTTTTTAACCAGCGCATCCGTTGGGCAAGCAAAGCAGACAGCTACCAGGATAAAAGAATTTTTTGGGTACTTGCACTTGTTTATTGTCTTAACCTGGTACTATTAATCATCTTTTTTGCCGGCTTTTTTAATCCCATGTTTTTTGTTTACTGGCTTATGTTGCTGCTCTGTAAAACCCTGGTAGAACTTAGGTTTATGAACGGGGTAGCTACTTTTTTTGGTGAGCAAAAATTATTGAGATGGTTTGGGCTTATGCAGCCATTTCATATAACCTATACCGTAATTGCCGGATGGTTGGGTAAATTTGGAAGTTACCAGTGGAAGGGGAGGAAGGTTAAGTAAGAAGTTAGTCGATAGTAGTAAGTCGATAGTCGATAGTAGGTAGTCGATAGATTAGGACGTTGGTGCTTTTTGATTTTAGTATTTAGTACTTAGTAGATAGAATAAAAAGGATGTTGGTTGCCAATTTGTTGATGGTTGACTTAATCTATTCGTGCATTCGTGGCAATAAATATTTGTTGGTCGTAAACATTTCATAAACAATCAACTCATAACAAGAAGAATTAATGCTTTCATCGCCCACCTATACACAAGCTTTTTGGAAACGGTTGCGCAGAAATGTTGGTGCAATGTTTGGCCTTGGCATTATAGTGCTTTGTGTTCTGTTAGCCGTATTTGCCTATTTTATTGCACCCGATGATACCACCAATGCCAACAGGATGAATGTTGAAGTTGGGGGTATGAAACCCGGCTATACTATGCAATACATTCAATTAAAAAATGAGCTGAATACGGTATCAACTAATTTTTTTTCAAGGTTACTTGATGGTACAAAAGAACAGGTGAAATATGTGCCTGTTACTTCTTATACTTTTACCACCGATAGTTGTGTTGTTCAAAAATATATAGACGAGGGAGTACACGAAAGACAGTCATTTGCTTTAGATCAATTAAGTTCGAAAAAGGTTATTAGTAAAACCTATTGGGTAGGAACGGATAAGTTTGGACGCGATCTTTTAAGCCGTTTGATCATAGGGGTACGGGTAAGTTTAAGTGTTGGATTAATCGCTGTAATCATTTCCCTTTCAATTGGCATTATGCTGGGTTCATTGGCCGGTTTTTATCGTGGATGGATAGATGAGGTGGTGATGTGGTTTATAAATGTTATTTGGAGTATACCTACACTGCTGCTGGTTTTTGCTATTACTCTTTTATTAGGCAAAGGCTTTTGGCAGGTATTTATTGCGGTAGGTTTAACCATGTGGGTAAATGTGGCAAGACTGGTGCGTGGGCAAGTTTTGGCACTAAGAGAACTCGAATACATTGAAGCTACACGAGCCCTGGGTTTCTCCGATAGCCGCATTATTGTAAAGCATATACTTCCCAATGTAATGGGACCTGTTATTGTAATTGCCGCCAGTAATTTTGCTTCAGCAATTGTTATAGAAGCTGGTCTCAGTTTTTTGGGTGTGGGTGTTCAGCCACCACAACCCAGTTGGGGATTAATGATTAAAGAGAATTACAATTTTATTATAACGCACAATCCCATGCTGGCTCTTGCACCGGGCCTGGCAATTATGATTTTGGTGCTTGCCTTTAATTTGCTGGGTAATGGTTTGAGGGATGCATTGAATGTTCGGGGGAAATTGTAGTGACATCCAGCCATTGCCATGTTGTAGAAAAAGATGCTATGAAATTTTATTGTTGAAACGAGCGTGGCAACCGGAGCTGCACAAAGTGTATCTGCCCGCTACCAAAAAAAATCTTCAAGGGTTTAGAATCTGCTGATCTTTTTTGCGCTCCAAAACAACCAGCATACCCAGGCAAAGCCAAAAGAGGCTACCATTTTTATCTGTTTCAATTAAGTCGTTCATCAGGTTCAATGTGCCTATCATTATAACTATGATTCCTATAACCAATGCTGCTGTTTTATAGAACTCATCCTTTATAGAATGATACAGTTTTTGACTCCACACAAGCATGTTCACATATAGCAGAATAAAGAAAAGTAAACCGGGAAGACCCTGCTCCAAAGCTGTAAGTAAAAAGTAATTGTGTACGGATGAATGCTCGGGGTTATCGCTCACCCATGTTTTGAAGGGAGCTACTGTGTAACCTCTGTAATTATCGTAAAAGTTGTTGGGACCAAACCCTGTTACCGGCCTGGCCATTATCATGTTTACTGCCGCTATCCACCTGTAAAATCTCTCAGCATTCGACACATCCTTTAAGTCGATCGTTGCCTGCAGGTGCTCTGTAAACTGTGGATGAAAAATAGTAGTGTTGTAGTCTGGCGCAAACCTTAAGTAATGCTTGTTGCTACCGAGCCATAGTGCACTTGATAACAGTATTATTATAAAAGCAACAACCGCTTTCACAACAAGCTTTTTTCTAATAAGCAGGTATGCGATCATTCCGGTTACCAAGGCCAGCCATGCCCCTCGTGAATAGGAGCTTATTAACCCCATTACAAAAATGATGATGGCAATGTGCAGGTATATCCTGTATGGATTGCTTTTTGGGGTTAACCTCAACATTGCCCAAACAACCGCCAGCAGGCAAACTAACATGGATGAATACGTTACATGATTGCGGAAGAAAGGGCTAAGGGTATTTTTGATACCTTCAAAAGTAAATCCATAAAACGCATGCCTGGTAAGGCTTTGAACTATTACAAAAGCCATTGGAACAATAAGACATAAGGCAAGTTTTTTAATATTTGCCTTATTGATTTGTAAGATAGAAGTCAGTACAACAAATGGTACGATGTACCATGTTTTAGCCAGCAAAAATTTAAGGGATAACCAAACGTTGGTTGAGTATATGCAGCTGATAATGATCCATAGAACATGTAGGATCAACAAAAAGATGAGTGGGCTGTGTAGCAGCGAGCGGGGAACAAAGGCCGGAGTATAAATCATCTTCGCTATAAAGAATATAGTAAGCAAAGCCATCAACATTTCATCAGGAAAGTCTAAACCAAGAGTGGGGGAGAGGTATATTTCTGCGGATAATGGTATAAGCGCAATAAGCAGGTAAAATAAGTTAGATGTTTTGCTGATGACCGTTTGAAGAATAAAGGGCAGTAAGGCAAACAAAAAGGGAATGGTGAGTAACAAAAAATTATTGCAGATGATTGCCCCAATAAGAGATGTAAAAAAAAGAAAGCTTGCATAAAAAGCCCGGTATTTATACAGAAGGCTTAACATGTTAGGAAGGCTTTCTGTCGTACAATAAAACCGCTAAAAGTGCAAATGCCGTAGCAGATATAAATACCCCGAGCAACCATGCTGCTATTTGGGGTTTGCCTGCTTTTGCCGGGGGTGAGGCATACTGCAACACAATTACCGATGGATGCATGTTTGAAGATGCAAGGGCTACTTCATTGTATGTTTTTTGGTATTGTTTCATTTGTTCGAGTAACGTAATTTTTTTTGCATCCATTAATTCTAAATCAGTTTTGGATGACTGTCTTTGCCTTGCAATTATTGTTAGTGCCTGGTATTCGCTTTGCATGCCCACAAGAGAACTGTCGAGTAGAAGTAACGTTTGCTCGTACGATATATGTAAGCCGTGTGCTGTGATCATTTGTATGATGCCCAGCATAGTGTTGGCTATGTTAGCGGCCACTACAGGGTTCTTATTCCATACCTTAATAGTAAACTGGTTTAACTCGTTCTTTTGTACGATCACATCTTTTTTTAAAGCCAGGAGGGCATTACGTTTACGAATGGCCCGTGTACTTTTTGAGGTAGTGTAATAATTATACAATTTAAAAGAATCCACTAATAAATTATAGGTAGTGTCAAGGTTGGCGATGCCTAACAAACGGTCAAGATCGTCGGCATTACCATAGCTTGAATACAGTTGATTGATGTTTTGATTAAAGAGATATGATTTGTCGGTTAAGGCGGGATTGGCTGCAGTTGCCACAGCTGTAGACTCGTATTGCTTTGGTAAAACAAGCAAGACTATTAATGCAATCACCATTGAAAGTGCAACAAATGCTGTAATTAATTTCCACCGTCTTTGCCATGCCAGGATAATTGCTTCCAGGTTAAATTCTTTCTCGTTTGGTAGCATACATGAATGTAATATGAATCATACAAAAATATGCCTTCACATTTTTGCCTGGCGGTAGTTGATAATAATTCAGGAAAGAATGAAGTAGTCTCCATGTATGCCCCTACATTTTAAAACGTGTGAGCTTTTATGGCATCATTCTAAAAAACCGGGCAGGTGGGGAGATTGCGCCAAGTAAAAATATTAGGGCTTTTGGTAAAACAATCAGGTGGGTATCTGGTTAGTAACTACTACGTTTCTAAGAAAACTTTCTTCAAGCGAAATGAATGTCTCAGTACGTTCAATTCCTTTAATTTTTTGCAATTGATCATGCAAAACATTCCGCAATTGCGATATGTCTTTACAAACAATTTCAGCAAACATGCTATAATTTCCGGTGGTATAATTAAGCCGCACAATCTCAGGTATCTTGCGTAAATCTTCAACCACGGTATCGTATAACGAACTCTTTTCCAGGTAGATACCAATGAAGGCAATTACATCATACCCCAAAGCTTTTAAATCAACATTTAACCTGGTACCTTTTACAACGCCAAATTCCTGTAGCTTTTTAATGCGTACATGTATGGTTCCACCAGATACAAACAGTTTTTTACCAAGGTCTGCATACGAAACCTCGGCAGTTTCCATCATCTCATAAATAATCTGGTAATCAAGTTTGTCAAGATTTAATTTGGAAGCCATAATTATCTTTCAATTTTGATATAAACTAAAGTTAAACTAATTAATTTAATTATTTTCTAATTTATAAAAATATTTATTGATGAGTTCGCAACGATATGGTTGTTTTGCTGTAACATTGCATTTCAAAGTTGTTATATAGGATGAGTACAAAGGTACCATGCTTAAATTTTGTGGGGTGATGAAACTTTTGGCAGACATGCCCTCTTGTCTCGGGGGTGAGGATCATAGGATAAACGTAGTGTAGAGCCGATTAGATAGCAATATCTGACCGACCAGGGTTGACCACTCAACCTGCCATCAGGCAGGCTTTGCGCTATAGCTAACCACCTCGTGGAGGTTCGACCCCTCCCCCTACAGCACTTCGATTTATAAAATCGGGCTTAGTTCTTTACATACTGTGGAGTGATGAAATCTTTGGCAGACATGCCCTCTTGTCTCGGGGGTGAGGATCATAGGATAAACGGAGCATAATGCCTTTCGCAAGAAAGACTGGGGTGGACCACCGCAACATTGTACTCTGGCTAACTACCTCGTGAAGGTTCGAGCCCTTCTTCCACAGCTTAATTAGCCTCGCCACTTAATCGTGACGGGGCTTTTTTGTTTCACTTCTATAGTTGCCTTTCCCGCTTGTTTCGGTGATGCTAACATAAGCATTGACTTTATTCCTCTTGTTCATTCAAATGTGGCATATTTTCTGGCGACTACCCAAATCACGGCCATATAAATAGGATGCTTTTGAAATACAAAAAATTTTGGTTTTTGATGCCATACGCCAAAATTAATTTACCCGCCCCCCTTTGAGAAAGTGAATAGGAATGCAGGGGTGGCGGGGTAAGATTATAAATGAATGTTTAACGATTGTAGGTAATGACACTTCTAAAGCTGTTCGGCTTTCCATTACTTTGCAGCTGGTCTAAGTATCTTTTGGTAGCTACATCGGTAGTTTCATTCAGACTGGGCAGCGTACCTATTATTTCCAGTGGTTGCCTTTTTAAGCATTCTGGCTTTTTTTGGATCTGTCAGTAATGACCAATTGCAAAACTTAACTTTACCCCATGCGCCTCTACGTAAAAAATATGGTTTGCCCCCGCTGCATTTCGTCAGTTGAACAGATTTTGAAGAGAAACAATTTGCAGGCAAAATATGTAAGGCTGGGCGAAGTGGAACTTGTAAGAAAGCCTACTAATAGTCAATTAAAAATCTTTTCCGAAGAGCTTCTGCAAACTGGGTTTGAATTATTAGACGACCAAAAGACACAATTAATTGAGCAGGTCAAAAACCTGCTGATACAAAAAGTACAAAGCGGCAACGTTGAAGAACATTTTAGTCTTACAAAATTTATTGGCGAGAATATATTTAAAGATTACTCCTCCATCAGCAAGCTGTTCTCCGAAGTAGAAGGCATTACGTTAGAACACTTTTTCAACCTCCAGAAAATCGAAAAAGTAAAAGAATGGCTGATCTACAATGAAAAGTCAGTATCACAGATTGCATTTAACCTCGGGTATAGCAGCACCCAGCATCTTTCCAGCCAGTTTAAAAAGCTTACCGGAATGACACCCTCGCAATTTAAACAGATGGGAGCATTGCACCGAAAGCCTATTGACGGAGTGCAGTAAGTTGACCGAAAATATCATAAGCTGTTTTTATTCACGCAAGCTAGGGACATGGCCCTTTTTCGACGTTGCTCATTCTTTTTTCTTTGCGTATAAAATACTAATTCTCCCATCCCCATCTCCCTTTTATCTGCACATTTTATCCATAATCGTATAACAGTGTGTTATGTCAATTGCATGAAATTTGTATCGTTAAAATAAATGCAAGATGAATAAACAGATAAGTACCATCAATCTTCCCCTGGCAGGTGTGGACAGCGAACACTGCGCCCTGATTGTAGACAAAGGACTAAATAACGTAAAAGGTATCACTTCGCATAAAGTAGAGCTTAACAACCACCGGGCAGTTATTACAACTGACGATGAACTGGAAACGATACCGATGGCGATAAAAGCGATCAGGGATTTAGGCTATGATGTAGACACCGTGAAAAAAAACTTCCCGGTGCTGAATATGAGTTGTGCTTCCTGCGCCAGCAGTTCGCAAAGCATTTTGGAAAACACAGCCGGAGTGGTGAACGTGTCCGTTAATTATGCCAATGCCACGGCGCAGGTGGAATACATACCTACCATTACAGACGCTCACCAATTGAAGGCTGCCATGCAAAGCATTGGTTACGATTTGATGATTGATGAAAGTGAAGAAGCGAAAGATGAATTGGAAGAAGTACACCGCAAAAACTTTAAAATACTAAAGCAACGAACCATTGGTTCCATTGCCTTGTCCATTCCCTTAGTGCTGATCGGAATGTTTTTCATGAATATTCCGTATGCCAATTACATCATGTGGGCATTGGCAACACCTGTTGTGCTGGTGTTTGGAAAGCAGTTCTTTATTGGCGCATGGAAGCAGGCAAAACACCGTTCTGCTAATATGGATACCCTGGTAGCGCTAAGTACTGGCGTGGCATATTTGTTCAGTGTGTTCAATACCGTTTACCCGCAATACTGGCACAACAGGGGTTTACATGCCCATGTTTATTTTGAAGCCGCAGCCGTGGTCGTTGCCTTTATTCTCCTGGGTAAAATGCTCGAAGAAAAGGCAAAAGGAAATACGTCTTCCGCTTTAAAAAAGCTAATGGGCTTACAGCCTAAAACCGTAATGGTAGTTCATGAGGGTGGCCATCAAATGGAAATGCCGGTTGCTTCCGTAAAGGTGAACGATACCTTGTTGGTAAAGCCGGGTGAAAAAATTGCAGTGGACGGAACCGTAAAATCCGGTAGCTCCTTTGTTGATGAAAGTATGATTAGCGGCGAACCCATCCCCGTGGAAAAAAAAGCGGGCGAAAAAGTATTTGCAGGCACCATCAACCAGAAAGGAAGTTTTCAGTTCAAGGCAGATAAAGTTGGCGGAGATACCGTATTGGCGCAGATTATAAAAATGGTGCAGGAGGCACAAGGCAGCAAGGCGCCAGTACAAAAGTTGGTAGATAAAATTGCAGGCATTTTCGTTCCGGTCGTGATGCTGATTGCAGTACTTAGCTTAATTGCATGGGTTGTATTGGGTGGCGACAACGGCTTTACACAAGGTATGTTGGCCTTGGTAACCGTATTGGTAATTGCCTGTCCCTGTGCATTGGGTTTGGCAACACCCACGGCTATCATGGCAGGCATTGGTAAAGGGGCAGAGAATGGCATTTTGATAAAAGATGCAGAAAGCCTGGAACTGGCAAAAAAAGTGAATGCCATCGTACTCGATAAAACAGGTACGATCACGGAAGGTAAACCGGAAGTAGTGGCTATACAATGGAAAACAGGTGAAGGCGAAAAGGAACTTACTGATTTGCTTTTTAGTATTGAGCAACAATCAGAACATCCACTGGCAGAGGCAGTCGTTCGTTACTTTAAACCGAAAAATATTCAACCACTTTCGCTTGACCATTTTGAAAGCATTACGGGCAAAGGCGTGAAAGTAATGTATGCCGGCAAAAGCTATTTTTTGGGCAGCCCTGTTTTGCTTCAATCTGAAAACATCCAAATTGAGCCTGCCTTGCAAACAGCAGCTAATGAATGGCTGAACAAAGCCCAAACGGTAATCTGGCTTGCAGATAAAGAAAATGCCCTTGCTGCAGTTGCGATTGCTGATAAAATAAAACAAACTTCTGCTGAAGCAGTAAAACAGTTACAGGCAGCCGGCATTGAAGTATACATGCTTACTGGCGATAACGTTCAAACGGCAAAAGCCATAGCAGAGCAAACGGGTATAGAACATTACAAAGCCGAAGTTTTGCCTGCTGATAAATCTGCCTTCATAAAAGAGTTGCAACAGCAGGGAAAAGTGGTAGCAATGGTTGGTGATGGCATCAACGACAGCAATGCACTGGCACAAGCCGACGTGAGCATTGCAATGGGCAAAGGCAGCGACATCGCCATGGACGTAGCTAAAATGACGATTATCTCATCCGACCTTTCTAAAATTTCGCAGGCAATAAAATTATCCAGGCACACGGTAGCCACCATCCGGCAGAACCTGTTTTGGGCATTCATTTATAACATCATCGGCATACCCATTGCAGCAGGTATTTTATATCCATTTAATGGGTTTTTACTAAATCCTATGATTGCAGGTGCTGCTATGGCATTGAGCAGTGTAAGCGTGGTCTCGAATAGCCTGCGGCTGAAATGGATAAAATTGTAATTCTTTTTGCACCCGCCATTTGTTTTCCAATGATGCTTTTGTTGCGTCGCACACTTGTACGTCTTGTTCATCGCTCAACAGGAAAACCCAATAAAGTGTAACTCTTTTCCATAATAGTGTAACAACTGGGCTATCATTAATCTGGAACTTTACAAAAAATAAAAATTATGAAACACCAATTTAAAACAAACATCAATTGTGGCGGCTGTGTGGCAGCCGTTACACCCCATTTAAATGCCAATAGCGACATCAAAAGTTGGGAAGTAGATACCGCAAATCCTCAAAAGGTACTAACGGTTGAAACCGATAATCTTTCTGATGAAAAGCTTCGCGAAATAGTAAAGAAAGCAGGATACAAGGCAGAAACGCTTATCCAATAAAAATTTAAAAACAGCAGGGCAGGATTTTTGCCTTGCTGTTACAGTTAAGTCTCATAAAGATTGCACCGTGACAATAATACCATCCTTTTTCGCTTCACGAAAGCCCTGTTTGTACATAAGAAACAGTGCTGTAATTAGAAATATATTTTTGAAAAAGAACAGAACCATACAATTTAAAGCCGCCTTGCTGATGCTGGTGTTTTCATTAAACACCCTCTTGGGTTTTGCTTGTTCTCTAGGGTTGAAAATGGGGTACAATGAGCACCATCACGAAGAGGAAGTTTTTGTCCCCGCCTCACACAAGGATCATCATCAACATGGCAGCGATCAAAAGCACTACCAGGATAAAAAACTGCCTCACCCCAACAGTAAAAGCAACGACGATGACTGCTGCAGCAACGGGGTAACAACTTTTAATTTATTAAGTAAAACGGTGCCCCAACCAGTGAGCCTGGTTCACCCCGTATTTTTTGTTGCTTTTAAAGCCATTTGGTTTGATACCAGTATTCTTTCCTACACCAATGTGCTTAAGGACATCAAGCCATTTGTCCGAACTCATCATCCCCCCATCCCCGATATCCGCATAGCGATACAGTCGTTCCAGATTTAATTGAATGTTTTAATGCAGGCAGGGTTTTCCTGTGCCTGTTATTTCCGCCTGGGTTGAGGCCCGGTAAATTTTATCAAACATTCAAATTATTCCAAAAATGAAAATTGTATTTATCGCTATCGCTGTCCTATTTATTACAGCAAATACACAAACAGCACAAGCACAAGACGCAGCCGATAACACGCGTTTATCCCAGACTCTGCAATCGTATTATAACTTGAAAGATGCATTGGTGGCAGGCAATAGTAAAACCGCATCTGAAAGCGCCACAGCGTTTATCAAAAACCTGAACGGTATTTCTTACAAGCTTATTTCAGAAGGCAATGTAAACACCCTGCTAAAAGATGCCGGTACCATTGCCGATGCTAAAAGCATTGATAAACAGCGAGCTGCTTTTGCAAATTTCTCAACCAATATGGCAGATGTCGCCAAAACATTGAAACTCTCTGATCAGCCAGTGTACATCCAGTACTGTCCGATGAAAAAGGCGTCGTGGCTGAGTAGTGAGCAGGCTATTAAAAACCCTTACTATGGCAACAGTATGCTAACCTGTGGTAAGGTTACGGATACTATTCAGTAATATTTTTTAACACAACAAATTGATTGAAACATGAAAACTATAATCATGGCTACTGTTATTGCGGCAGCAGCCTTGTCAGCCTGTAATAACACTAATGATAATAAAGCCACTGATACACATAACATGGCGGAGCACGGCAATATGATGGACAGCGGCATGCACAACATGGACGGCAAACATATGACCGGCGCAGACCATATGGGTATGATGAAAAATAGCTCAATGAACACGGTGATGAATGCTTATTTACAGGTAAAAAATGCGCTGGCAAATGATGATGCCAAAGCAGCCGCAACAGCAGGCAACGAGGTGGCTACGGCTATAATTAATGTTGATGTTACCGGTTTTACGGCAGAACAGAAAAAAATGTACAATGATGTAAAAGCGGATATAAAAGAACACGGAGAACACATTGGCAGCAATGGCGACAAGATAGCCCACCAGAGGGAACATTTTGAGACCATGAGCAAGGATATGTACGACCTGGTAAAAGTATCAGGCACCAGCCAAACCATGTATTATACACATTGTCCCATGTACAATAATAACAAAGGTGCAAATTGGCTGAGTGAGGTAAAAGAAATCAGGAACCCGTATCTGGGTAAAAAAATGCCCGATTGCGGAACCATAAAGGAGGAATTGAAATAATGCGCATACTAAAGGGGACAGGGCTGTTTTTGCTGGTGGCGGTTGTTGTCATCCAGTTTTTCAGACCGGATCGTAACATCAATAAAGGGGACTTCCCCGGTGCCATTAGCAAGCAGTTACCGGTGCCTTCGGATGTTATGGGATTGTTGAAAAACGCTTGTTATGATTGCCATAGCAACAACACCAATTATACATGGTACGTAAATACGCAACCTGTTGCCTGGTTTTTGTCGCATCACATCCGGAAGGGCAAAAGGGAATTGAACTTCGATGCGTTTGGAACATATACCAGCAGAAGGCAGCTAAGCAAATTGAAGTCCATAGCAGGTAGCGTAAAAGACGGGTCAATGCCCTTGTCATCTTATACCCTCATGCACCGGGAAGCCAGGCTTTCGTACAAAGAAAAAGATTTGATTATTGGTTGGGCATTAAAAACAAAAGATAGCCTGGAAGCTGCAAAGTAGTCTGCAACGAAAGGCGTTCATAAAAGCATTTTATATGAAACAATTGATGTTACTCGGATGGCTGCTAATTACCCAGTCCATAGTTTTCGCTCAACACGAAGGGCACAACATGCCTGCAAAGCAGCAGCCCGCAAAAACGGAAATATACACCTGCCCCATGCATCCCGAAGTGCAGAGCGACAAGCCGGGCAAATGCCCAAAATGCGGCATGAACCTGGAAAAGAAAAAGGTAAAAGCTACAAAGGTTCAACCGGCGCCTCAAAAGAAAGCGGCTATGCCTATGAAAAAGGACACCCTACCCGAAAAGCATGGCCACGAAATGATGGACATGAATAAAGGTGAGGGTAAAAAGGAAATGGATATTAAAGACATGGACATGCCTGGTCACAACCACGAACAAAAATCCGACACAACAAAGGAGGAAATGCCTTTTGCAGGCAGGGTAAACATGGCTCCGGGCAGAACAGTTCGATACGACCTGTATGTAACCGATACAATGGTCAACTTTACCGGAAAAAGCAAACATGCTTTCGCCGTAAACGGTACAATTCCCGGTCCCGACCTGGTTTTTACAGAAGGTGATACTGCGGCGATTTATGTACATAATCTGGCTGAACACGAAACTTCAATTCACTGGCATGGCGTAATACTACCCAACGAATTTGATGGTGTTCCCTACCTCACCACACAACCCATCCACACGGGCGAAACACATTTGTACAAATTTGCTATTCATCAAAACGGCACCTACTGGTATCATTCGCACAGCGGATTGCAGGAACAGGCAGGTGTATATGGCGCATTGATATTTAGGAAGAGGGCAGGAATGGATGCAATGACAATGCACGAGGGTCATTCCATGATGGAGATGGATAATATGAAAATGGATGACCATGCCATGCACAACCAAATGATGAAAAAGCCTGCCCGTCCGCCAGGTGGGGATAGTGCAGCAGCAGACCCTCACCCCGGGCATAATATGGCTGATATGAAAGGGATGGAAATGAAAGGGAGGGATAAAGGCATCGATAAGGGAATGGATAAGGACATGGACATGAAAGGCATGGACCACAACAATATGAAGATGAGCCCCATGCCCAAAAAAGGCGATGGGTCTTACAACAAAGAACAAACCATTGTATTAAGCGAATGGACCGATGAAAAGCCAATGCAGGTGCAAAGAAGGTTGCGTACAGTAAACGACTGGTATGCCATAAAAAAAGGCAGCACACAAAGTTATAGCGAAGCTATTGCTGCGGGTCATTTTGGTACCAAAGTAACCAACGAGTTTAAGCGAATGAATGCAATGGATGTTGCTGATGTGTATTACGACCGTTTTCTGATTAACGGAAAACCGGAGGCAGAAGCACCGCAGTATAAAGCCGGTGATAGAATAAGAATGAGAATTGTAAATGCCGGAGCTTCCAGCTATTTCTGGGTAGGTTTTGGCGGTGGTAAAATGACCGTAATAGCCAACGATGGCAACGAGGTAGTGCCCATAGAAGTAGACCGTTTAATAGTGGGTGTTTCAGAAACCTACGACGTAGTAGTTACGATACCTGGCAACATGAGTTACGAGTTTAGGGCAACACCCGAAGACCGTACAAAAGCCGCATCATTATGGCTGGGCAGCGGCATGAAAATGCCTGCCCCGGTATTGCCACGCCTCAAGTATTTTGAGGGTATGAAGATGATGAACGACATGATGAAGATGAACGGCGACATGAAGGAAATGGACATGGAGATGACTTTGCAAAAGATGGACATGAATAGGGTGATGTATCCTGAAGTCTCCTCAAACCCGACCGAAGAAGGGGAACACAGAGACCATGATATGGGCAATATGGCGGGGGGAGAGGGGGCTGTTATACTCAATTATTCTATGCTCCAATCGCCCACCAAAACCATGTTGCCCGATGCACCCTATAAAACATTGGAGTTTGAACTATCCGGAAATATGAACCGCTACGTTTGGTCTGTTAACAACAAATTAATTAAAGAATGGGATAAAATAATGATTGAAAAAGGTCAGAATGTCCGCATCATTTTATACAATAATTCCATGATGCGCCACCCCATGCACCTGCATGGGCATGACTTCAGGGTGCTGAATGGTCAGGGAGAATATGCACCATTGAAAAATGTATTGGACATTATGCCCATGGAAAGAGATACCATTGAGTTTGCAGGCAGCCAGGATGGCGATTGGTTTTTTCACTGCCATATTTTATACCACATGATGGCTGGAATGGGCAATGTATTCAGCTATAAAAATTCAGTACCAAACCCGGAGCTCCCCGATGCGGTAGCTTCTTACAACCGTTTTTTGCGAGATCAGAATATGCTTCATGTGATGGCGGAAATTGGGTTGGAAAGCAACGGTAGTGATGGAAAAATAGTGATTCCCGGTGATCGGTTTGAATTACGAACCGAATGGCGATTAGGCATTAAGCCTGAACATGGCTACGAAAGCGAAACTTACCTTGGCAGGTATATTGGAAAAATGCAGTGGTGGTTTCCTTTTATCGGTTTTGATTACCATAAAAATAACAGGGACAACAGTGTTGAAAAAAATGCTTTCGGTCAGTTGAGCAATCAGAATAACAGAGAGGCTTTTGTAGCAGGTGTGGAATATACACTGCCCATGTTGTTAATAGCACAAGCAAGGATAGATAGCAAAGGAAAGTTCCGGTTTCAATTGGGTAGGGAAGACATACCACTAACACCTCGTTTACGCTTTGCTGCTATGTGGAATACCGACAGAGAATATATGGCGGGCTTTAAATACATCGTACGCAAATGGCTTGATCTATCAACACATTATGACAGCGATATGGGTTTTGGAGCGGGTATTACAATTGTATATTAAATATTTGAAACGATCATTCTATAACAATTAAAAACAAAAACTATGACAGGGTATCACACGTACAAAAACTGTATAGAAGCATGTTTAAAATGTGCGGCTATATGTAATCATTGTGCATCATCATGCACTCAGGAAGATGATGTAAAAATGATGGCAAAATGCATTCAGCTAGACATGGAATGTGCGGCTTTTTGTTATGCTGCAGCACAGTTAATGAGTTTGGGCAGCAGTAAGGCGAAAGACATTTGTAAACTCTGTGCCGACATCTGTGAAGCATGTGGAAATGAATGTGGCAATCATCAAACAGAACATTGTCAGGAATGCGCAGAGGCTTGTAAACAATGTGCTGAAGAATGCAGGAAAATGGCAGCTTAATTAAGTACAAAGGGCAGGCTTAAAACCTGCCCTTTGTACTTAAAAAAAATTAAATGGAAGAAAATAAAAATATGTAAAACATGAAAAGCAGGAACTATAAAAAGTTTATTGTAATGATGGTAGTTTCCTATATAATAATGTACATTATAATGTTTTTAAATATAATAGAAATACAGCATTACCACACAAATATTTCCCGGATTTATATGACATTGTTAATGATCTCTGCCATGGCAATGGTAATGATATTGATGATGGGTAAAATGTATCCCGATAAAAAAATAAATATGGGCATTATAACAGTTAGCGTGGATGTGTTTGGTGCCACACTGTTTGCCCTCCGAGGTCAAACGCCCATTGGCGACGTGCAATACATGAAGGCAGTGATACCACACCATTCATCTGCCATCTTAACCCGTGAAAGAGCCAATATACAAGACCCGGAAGTAAAAAAACTGGCAGAAGAAATTAGTAAAGCGCAAAGAAAGGAAATAGCTGAAATGGAAGCTATGATAGAAAAATCAGGCCAATAAATCGTTTAGATAAATAATTTAATAACCGGGCAATCATGGAACATCAACACAATCATAACCACAAGGAAGATAGTAAAAACGCTGAGCCCGAAGTGGACCACAGCAAGATGGATCATTCTACAATGGACATGACCAAAGAGGGCCATACAAAGATGGATCATGGTGATCATGGAGCAATCCCGATGGGTATGGCAGGGCATGATCACCACCGGATGATGATTGAAGATTTCAAAAAACGGTTTTGGGTTAGTTTAATCATCACCATACCCATTCTAGTTTTTTCACCCATGATTCAGGATTTTATTGGTTATAATTTCTTGTTACCAGGCAATCAATACATCCTTTTAACACTATCAACATTTATTTATTTCTGG